>DATFKV010000102.1:0-7131 GCA_035268465.1 Cryomorphaceae bacterium
AGACAAGGGTGACTCCCAATGGAACTGCCCGCGGCGTACTCCCAAACCTCATTTCCCGAGTCTTTGTCGATGGCGCGCATCGCACCGCTACTCTGACCCGAATAAACCACGTCAGGCCCCGCCACGGGCGATGAACCTACATCTCCCATAGCGTTGAAAAACCAAAGCAAATCGCCCGTTTCGGCATTGACTGCATGCAAACCATCGCTGGAATTGGACGAAAAATAAATCACCCCCTCCGACTCGATGGGTGCGTTAAAACCGGTACTTGAATTTCCCACGTCTTTGCTCCAAATTACACTCCCGTCAGCGGCATTGAGGCAGTAAAAATTGCCGTCTCGACTACCGAAGTACACCTTGTTGTCATAATACAAAGATGCACCGCCTCTTACTTCGCCTCCCGTCTGATAACTCCATACTTCTTCGCCCGTTTCGGCATCGAGACAGTAAAATACATCGTTGTCGCAACCCACGTAGATCAATCCTTCGGGCTGTGCCGTCTCTCCCGCTATGATGATGGGTTGGGCCAGTACATTGGATGCATTGTTAAGTGGTATTTCCGGTCCGTCTACGGTGATGAAGTTTTCCAGATCCCAAGCTACGATTTGGGCTGATTCAGCATTTCCCGAAAGGTCGTAAGCCGATATTTCGAAAGCACCCTGCGCATCAAAAAATACGGGAGCAGTTTGGTAGGAACCAATACGGAGGTAGACGTAGCCGTTTGTTACGGCATTGCCCTGTCCGTTTACTGCGCTACCCTCTACCGTGGTGTAGGGCGGACAGATATCCGAAAGGTCGATCAAGGGTTCCTGCGTACTGCCCGTTTCGAACACACCGATGGAAAGACTTTCCTGAGAAATGCCGGGGTCGATTGCAAAAATTTCCATGGCTTCATTGCAGGGCACGGCCTGACTCACATATCCTTCCGAATTGGTGGTGGCAATACCTGCGGGTACTGTCATTCCCTCGTATTGGAATTTTACGGTTACGTTGGCCAGTGGCTCTCCGCCACAGGTTAGTTTGATGCTTTGCACATATCCGCATTCGAAGAGATCGGCATTCCACCAAGTGAAATGGGCTACCTCTCCCACGTATGCATTTCCCGATAAGGAAGCTTGTCCTTCTTCGATCCAAAGACCCTGATCTTCGTCAAAAAACCAGAGCGGAATGGTGGGCTCGGCTATTCCCGTAAGGGAAACAGGTACGGGTATGCTAAGCTCGGCCGTAGCCCCCGCGGCCATGTTCAGAGGGTTGCCGTTGGCATCTTCCAGTTCTATTTGCCCCATCCCGAAGGATCGGAGCACGCCCGACTCATTGGCGGCGCTGACCGCTTGTAGCCCGGGGATTTCGAGAAATCCCTCTACCGTGGTAGGATCGACATAATTCGTGTAGATGCGCACCTCTCCCTGATAGCCATCGGCTATGGAATTCGGGTTGAGGGTTACCTTGAGGCCATCGCCGTCGGTCACTTCACCGCCCGCACCGGCATTGATCGTTCCCGCAAGCTGTCGCGGATTCAAAGTTACGCTCAGACTCATCTCCCCTCCCTGTGCCGGGTGGAAACTCTTCCCGTTATCAAAATAGCCGGCCTTCGATACCCTGAGGTAGTTGATGCCATCGGAAAGCGGAGCATCTTTTATCCTGAAAATTCCCTCCGAATCGGAGGTGGTTTGCACACCGTTGATGCGCACCTCAGCCCCCGAAAGAGGATTTCCGCCCTGGCTGAATATCAACCCGCTAATGGTTTTGGTGAGCCCCGAGGGAGGAGTCGGATCGGGAGTGGATTCGTGGTCGTCTTTGTTGCAAAACTGAAAGAGGATCATGCTTGCGCAAATCAGGAAAAGGAAGGTCTTTTTCAAAGCTTTGGAGTTTTATATGAGGTAAAGTTATGCTACTGATGATTTTTTCAAAATATCCGATGTTACAAAGGAGACTACAGCGGTAAAAGAGTCCGATCGGCTTTTCAAGTCGTTTAGTGGAGCACGCCGATCAAATATTCGTTGCCCGACAAATCCGTCATTTGCTGCAAGTCATTGCCGTCGGCACCAATGGTCCACAAGTTGCCGTTGTTCTGACCGTTTTCCTGGCCTTCCCACACAATGCGCGAACCACCCGCATAGTAAATGGGACGATAAGGCGGATTGGTATCCGGTGAGAGATCTAAAAAGACAAGCTCAGGCTGCGATCCCGTGGTCAGGTTTAATCGGTAGATACCCCTTACACCGTCATAAGTGGCGGAAAAAATGATGTCCTCGCCTGATGGCGACAAGTCCATATTGAGGTAGCCGCCTTGTGGCATGAGCATAAAATCTTCTCCCACACCGGTCTCGGGCTGAAGGAAAGAAAGCATGTAATGCGATTGGTATCCTCCACCAGGGAGGTCTTCACTCCATTTTTTCCATAACACGATCTCGCCGGTAAGGTCGTTGACCGCATAGTCACGTACCGTCTCATCTTGCTCGTAGACCGATGTCAGAAAGTCAAGTTCTCCCGTCTCAATGTCGTAAGCGACGATATCCAAATTGCGTATGGAATTGAAAGGTTCCGGCTGCGAAGGCTCCGAACGAAGAAAATAGAGGGTTCTGCTGTCGGGTGAGAATTTAGGGGTAAAATCTTCGTGGGTGGAGACGGGAATCATAATATGCTCCGTCCCGTCGCAGCTCTGTATGTGCATATCGCCACCACCGTTTACCAACTCCAGATACGCGATCCATTCGCCGTTTGGCGAAATGGCAACACCTCCTGAACCCGGAACTTGACCTCCGATCGATTGCTGAAAGGAGCCATCGAAATTGATCACATAATAGCTATATCCCTTTGCGAAAATGATCTTAGGTTGGTCGAAGCATCCTCGGCTAAAGGGGGTTATGATAAAATCGTAGGAAGACGTGGCAACAATGTTATCCGCACCATCGAGCACCCTGACGGTAATTCGCTCATCGCCTTCTATCCTGCCAAAGCAGCTGATGGAATTGCCTCGCTCGCTCGGATTGGCCAACTCGTTGACGCCGTCGGTCAATTCTCCGTTTCCTGATGACAAAGACCAACGGTAAGTCAGTGCCGACGCATTTCCTTCAAAGCCGCTGAGCTGCGCGGTAAATGTGGCGCGGTTGTTTATTGCGAGCTTATCGTCATTGATTCCCGATGTCGAGATCTCTACCGAAATGCCCTCTTCTTTGTCCTCATCTTCAGAGCATGAGAGTGTGGTGAGAAGTAAAAAGGTGAGCAGTAATTTTCCGAATTTCATAAATATGCATCTATCTCTTGTTCGTGTACATCGATGAAATCGAAATAGGTGAACAAGAGGCTTAGCTCCGGCTGCAAATTAGCGGAGACGGAGGGTGGATTAACTCTCCCAAGAGGCGGCTCTCAGTCATGAAATAGCGAAATGAGGCAGGTGGCCTCTCCCTTGTTTTCACACTCATTCTCGCTCGGGCTTTCTCTCCTCCTCACACAACCCATACAGCTCAACCACCATCTCATCGATCTCCCGATCGAGGCGGTTTATTTCGGATTGGAGGGCCAGGGCTTCGGCTTTTTTCTGCAAGGCACAGAAGACCTCACAAAGTATGCGTCCAAGGCGAGTTCTTCACCACTAAGTCTGAGCCGTAGTTCTTTTTAAACTTTGCTCTAAGAACTTGAATCGATGCTGCCGAAAGCGGACTTCTAGCAGTAATGACAAAAGCCATTTTTCTTGATCGCTTCGAGACTTGACTTAGACGCTCAATGGTAGAAGTGATTTGCTGAATGGCATAATGAATGTCCTGCCCTTTTAATTCCACAAAATGCTCCAAGTCATTAGCTTGAAATAAATAATCGCAGCGGCGACCATCTTTTATTTCGCAATCATCCACTCTTATCTTCGTAACGGGTAATTGCTGAGAATTCTTTACTATGAGCATACTCCTCTTCTCTTCAAAGACTATTTTCTTATGCATTACGGTCTCGATACACTCCTCTTTCATCTTCTAATATTCAATATCCAATAACTTCCCGAAATCAATGGCCAAGTCATCCGAAACTGAGTCCAGATGATTCTGGGAGATGAGCTTGGTTTCGGGATCAATCAAGGAGGTTAGTTTACCTGAAAAGATGGAAGAAGCATTGACATCAGCAGGGTTTAGCCACTCTTCTCTTGGTACTACCTTTTCAATTTGCTGCTGCTTATCAGGTTGTTCCTTGGCTATTTTTCCCGCTTCCATCAGGTTGTTGAAGGAAGAGAGAATGTAGGGGCTGTGGGTGGTGATGAAGAGTTCAAAGTCATTACTTTTATCGTTGGCCAACCGCGCTAAGAGTTGTACAATTTTTCTCTGGGCGGCAGGAAACAAATGGGCTTCGGGCTCTTCGATAAAAACAGTTGCACCGTCATTGATATAACGCAAGAGAGGAAAAAATGTCAATAGGTAAAGTAGAGGTGCCGCTTCTTGCTGACCCGAAGAAGCCTTTGCTAGATTTACTATCCTACCGTCGGTATGATAAATCCAATCTTTCTTATCTCTCCTGACTAAAGACCCATTTAGTATTTCATTAATGAGTATTTCAACCTCGTGGGTAAGTTGATCTTTTTCTACTCCTAGTTCCTTCAAATTGTCATAAAATGACCCAAACTCTATTAGAAGCGGGTCTAATGACAAGTTGTTGTTTAATAGCGCAAAAATGTTTGTTTGAAGCTGTGCAAAAAAACTGCGACCGGCAGGAATAAAGTATTGATTTAATCCAGCATTTTTAGAGATTGCGGTTTGAAAAGACTTGAAAAAATTATTGTACTGTTGTTTTTTCTGTTGAAAGGGTCTCGCGTCAAAAGGATCCTTATGCTCCAAAAGCTCACTATACTCTTTTTGAATTTCATCAATTACCGTTGTATAGCTTTCATTTAAGACAATACGCGGTCTTTGCTCATTTGTAGTCTTCTCAATAGTTGCAGCTCCTCTGTCTGAAATATATTCAATAAAGAACCCTTCTGTCGGCCATGTTTCTTCAGGAAAGTAACTGTTGAATCTATCGAGCAGTATTTCCGACAAATCTACCTTTGAATACTTGTCTTCTATATGAGTTAATGCAGTGGAAGGTATTCTTTTGAAAAAATAAATCAGCTTCGCCGTCACACTCTTTCCCGAAGCCTGTGGCCCAATCAAAATATTGATCTTATTGATCTCCAGCGTCATCTCCTTGATGCCACCGAAATTCTTTATGTGGATGGATTCCATGAGTCAAACTTAGTGAATTCTGTTGCCAGGGGGTGAGCGAATGTCAGGAGAATTTAGGATGGAGGATTGCAGGAGAGGAGAAGCAAGTTAAAGGGCGCAGGGTTGCAAACCCAGCGCAGCGGAGGGGGTGAGGGAATGTGAGGAGAATTTGTGAAAAGGGAATGCAGGAAAAGCAAGGCAGCAGATGGAATGCTATGCTTTATTGAAGATGTGCATTGTCCCGATTCAAAGTTTAATCCAACGTTTTATCGCGCAAACTATCTTCCCAAAAATCAATGGTCTTCTCAATTTTCTTTTTCAATGGGTCGAATTCAAACATATCGGAGAGACGGTGATTCTCAAATTGCGTATCAGATAAAAGTTGGTACCAATTCGCTGCAAAATCAAGACTTGCGTAGTTCATCAGGTCAAAAATCTCCTCGACAGTAGGTGTTATTTCATCGGGAAGGTCTAAGGCATATGGAAACTCCATTTCCAGATCCACCAAGATTTTACCGTTTGAGAGGTCCGTTATCTGCTTGGCCAAGGTTATGCGAAACAAGTGAAAGGAATTTAAGCTTTTTATTCTCGGGGTGAGTCCCATGCTCACGCCCAGAGGTGAGACGTCAAAAGATGCCGGGTTACCACTTCCTGATGGTTCTACCTGCCGCTTATTCACTCTGCTTGGCCCCCGATGTACGTCATATCTGTTTTCCATATCATCCGTTTTTCACGTCTTTGTTTTTGGTGTGGCCTAAAATTAAGGATTATCGATATAGGAAAGAACAATTCACTTTTGGTAAGCCTGTTAATCATGGACTACATCCCCTTTCTGTATTTCCAGGTCATCTTCGGTACGCTCTATTTGATCGGGCGGCGAAACGGCCCCGACAGCTTGGAAAGAGCGGAGAGGTTTGCGGAGGAGAGGGTGGTGAGGGGGTGAGTTCATTCTCGGTTCAGATCAGTCCACCTCCGTCTTCATTTCCGCAAGCTCCAATGAATCCACCTCCTCCATGGGAGGAGGAGAAAACGCCGTAAACCAAAACAAGAATATTTGCAGAGTTATATCCCGTAATTTGCCCTAACCTTAAAATTGACTCTGATGATGTCCTCCTCCGTTGGAGGAGGTGGCATTTCGCGACGAAGGAGCGGAATGACGTTGAAAATGCCGATCACTATCGGTAGAGGTGGATTGACCATGAGCTTATTCCACCTCATAAAGCATAACTCAATTGCCATTAACGATCAAATCAATTTGATTTTGAATGGACGTCCTTACTTGATTCATTCCGTTCAAGACTTCTTCATCTTTGAATCGGATCACGATAAATCCTGCCTTCTCAATATTTTCTTGTCTTATCCTGTCCTTAACTTCATTCTCGCCCAACTGATGGGTATATCCGTCTACTTCAATCACCAATTTTAATCGGAGGCAAATAAAATCTACGATGTAATTCGACATGGGACGCTGGCGCCTGAATGCGTATCCCAACATCTGCTTTTTTGGACAAAGCACATTTCCACAGACAGGACTCAGCCTTGGTCATGGACTGCTTGTTCTCTTTTGAGAAGCCTTGGAGATCCTTGTTGTAATGGTTTTGGTTCTTACAATTGAAGGTACGGAAAGAAATTTTGTCCATCGGGAAGTTTTCTAGTTCATTGTGGTTGATCCATTCACCTCATGCCTTCGGTATATCGGTTTGGTGATAGGGATGGGTATTTTTAAGGTGTTCATTCCCGCTTAACATTTGATAAAACCCCGACTTTTTGATTCCTCTCAATCCCATATCTCACTTCAAGATCAAACCAAGGTGACTGAGCGGAGCCGAAGCAACCGACAATTCAACCGACAATTCAACTCCGCAGGGGTCTTTGAGTTTCATTGTGGTTGATCCATTCACCTCATGCCTTCGGTATATCGGTTTGGTGATAGGGATGGGTATTT
>DATFKV010000103.1:0-2164 GCA_035268465.1 Cryomorphaceae bacterium
CTTCGTGCGTTGAAGCGCATTATATTTAAGTCTGTCAAGAAATCGACACGTTTGGGTAATAATTAAAACAATTTTCCAGATGCGTTGGTAAGATTTTGAGTAGCGTGGTCGGAGAACTTGAATAAGTAATTGACATATTGGTCCGGTAGTTCAGCTGGTTAGAACGCCTGCCTGTCACGCAGGAGGTCGCGAGTTCGAGTCTCGTCCGGACCGCAAACAAAGCCTCTCATCGCAAGATGAGAGGCTTTTTTGCTTTTGAGAAAATACTGAGCTCGCTCGAGTATTTTCTCAAAAGCAAAAAAGTTCAAGCGCGCAGCGATTGGCTTTGTTTGCGAAGCCCCCCCTTTGAGTCCGCCGACCGACAGGGAGGCAATCTCGTCCCTTTCCGTTGAGTATATAAAACCGCAAGGCGCATGCTCTCCTTGCTTGAGCATATTTTCACAAGCAAAAAATGCCAAGCTCGAAGCGAATAGCTGAAAATTTCAACTTTCCAATATTTAAGTAAGCTTCGTCAAGCAGCTATCGAGGTCAGGTGAGGAAAAATTAAATCCTGATTGAATGAGTTTTTTGGGAGATACAAATCGACTCTTTAGCAAGAGCTCAGTTTCAGTTCCGATCAATGCTGCCCCCACTTCTAACATCCATGTTGGTTGGGGAATTCCAATCGGCGAGCCCATTTTCTTTCGAAGTTCTTTCATAAAGGTTCTATTTATGACAGGATTAGGAGCGGTTACGTTAATCGGTCCACTTAACTTTTCGTTTTCAATGATGAAATCAATGGCTCGACAAAAATCATCTTCATGTATCCAGCTCATTTTTTGATCTCCCCTTCCTTGGTGACCTCCCAGCCCGAATCGCACGAGAGGCTTGAGCTTTTTAAATGCGCCGCCTTTTTTGCCCAAAACGATTGAAGTTCTCAGAGCTACGTGACGGATCTCCGGATAGGCCGTTGAGAAAAAAGCTTCTTCCCACTTCTTGCAGACGTTCATGGAAAAGTCATCCCCGATGACACCATCCTTTTCAGTCATATGCTGAGTTTCGGCATGTACGTAGATAGTCGCGCTTGAGGCGTTGAACCAAATTTTAGGACGAATTTTCTTCTCTGCAATGGCTTTGTGTAAGGCCATTGTGGGCGTTATCCGAGAATCAATAATCAGTTTCTTGTTTTTGTCTGTGTACCTGCAGTCTACGGACTTTCCGCTCAAATTGATCAGGATATCCGTGTTTTGAATTTGATCCACCCATTTAGAGTTGTAATGACCCGTCCAATATATTTCATTGGCCGCTTTGGGATTTCTGGAGAGAATTAAAATTTGGTGACCTCGGGCAGAAAAGTATTGGGAAAGTAAAGTTCCGAGAAAACCTGAACCTCCTGCTATTGTGATATTCATAGGTAGATGAATTGAATGAAGAGAGAAAACAAAATGAATAATCGGTAGGCGACCCATGAAACGGTGGTTCCGGTTCCCAAGCCTAACCTTCTGCTGCGGAGCAAATGCTCTTGAATCATGATCAGAACTACCAGAGTAAACGCGCCAATTAGGTATAATGGAGAAAGGTTTAGAAGATTTGAAATGATCAAAGGAGGCAAGAGCAAGAAAGCGCCGATGAGTGAAACCGTACTCATGTGACCCAAGTAATCCCAGAATTTTTTTCCGTTGGTGACGCCAATGAATGCACCTTGCCAGGCAATCTGGCCGAAACAGATTAAGTATTCGATATACGGGGAATAACTAATGGAAAATGCGGACATCACTTGGCCGAAGTATGTGCTAAGGATCAGTCCGGTGAGTAAAGCTGTGATTATGCTGTAAGCCGACCTGTAACCTCGATTGAGAGGAGGGGCGCAGATTGGAGTGCTGCAAAATTTCGAGGGACGAACAATGATATGACGATTAAGAGAAATGAATAAGTAAATCAGATGTGATAAGAATCGAAATGGTTGAACTTTGATTAGCTTTAACAGCAGTCCGTATTTGTGAAATAGGATTTTGGCAAACGAATCGACACCGTATTCGATACGATTGTTTTTTAAGTCAACCAGTGCTATTTCACTCTTGGCCCGATTCATATCTATGCCCTTCGTGTATTCAGGATTGATTTCTTGGTAAGTCGTGAGAACATCCTGATCGATTAATCCGGTTCGCTGAAACAAATTGCCGTA
>DATFKV010000104.1:0-5990 GCA_035268465.1 Cryomorphaceae bacterium
CATATTGCTTATTGCCCATTTTAAAGTACCGCTTGTAGATAGAAGGCTTGGTGAGTTTGTAACCGACGTAGATCAAAATAGCTGCCAATGAGGCAAGGGGAATCATTTGCATCACTCCGGGAATGAAGAGTACTGCTACCAGAAGAAAAATACCATGTAGAATTGCGGAGAGCTTGGTTTTTGCACCTGCCTCAATATTGGTTGAACTACGAACGATTACCGCTGTTATGGGCAATCCCCCGATCAAACCACTGAGAATATTCCCAACTCCTTGTGCTTTGAGCTCCGGGTTTTGCGGTGAATGTCGGTTCTCGGGGTCCAGTCGGTCGGCAGCTTCTAAGCTCAACAAGGTCTCTAAACTGGCCACAATAGCCAGTGTCACCGCCACTATGTAGACGTCGATATTGGTAAACATGGACCAATCGGGATGGATCATTTCACCTTTAAGTTCGCCGAAATCATTGATGATCGGCAAGGAAACCATATGAGATTGATCGATGGCTAATTCAGGCACAAAAACACCGAAGAACATATTGACAAAAACACCGATTACCACAACCAAAACTCCTCCCGGGATATCCTTGAGCACCGGGATTTTTTTGAGCCAAGGTGTGGCCCACAAAAACATGAGTGCCAGTGAAGCGAAACCAATTATGGCGCTTCCAACCTGCAGGTTTTCGATGGCATCGAGTATTCCCGTAAACGTATTACTTCCATCTCGCTGAAGAAATTCCATTTCTCCGAAGGCGTCTTCATCGAATCCTATGAGGTGGGGGATTTGCTTCAGAATGAGGATTAATCCTATCGCCGCCAGCATTCCTTTTATTACCGAAGAAGGAAAATAGAGACCGATTACTCCGGCCTTGGCAAAGCCTAAAATCAGCTGCAGCACCCCGGCGATAACCACGGCCAGCATAAATCCTTCCAGTGTGCCAAGCGTTTCAAGAGCATTTAAAACGATAACCACCAAACCGGCAGCAGGTCCGCTGACACTCGTGGGAGACTGGCTGAGAGAGCCGATTACAATTCCGCCTATGATGCCTGCTATGAGCCCTGAAAATAGGGGGACGCCTGAGGCCAAGGCTATCCCTAAACAGAGGGGGAGAGCTACTAAAAATACTACGATGGATGAAGCGAAATCTCGCTTGAAATGTGATAAGTTCATGAAATCTTCGGGTGAATAGTGAGTAAAGTCGGGGTAAAAACTACGGAGAAATAGATTTTAGAGCTTCGGCGGTGGGTTGGGTACTTCTGAAAAGTTGCAAAAGCTTAACTCTTCTAAATAAGAAACCATTACCAAGTTATTTGACTTTATCAGCAGGCCATTTTCTAAAGCACTATCTATAAATAGCCGAAAATCAATTGCTTCTAATTCACCTTCTGACTCTATGGCAAAATCAGTAGTTGTCAAATCACAGATACCATCAATCGGCAAGCAGACTGTACTACAGATGGTAGATACAGCCAGAACGATTGCGATAATGCATATGAAAAATTTATTCATTCGACTACTTGAAATATGGGAAATTTACGGTTTTTCATCTAGTTTGAGTCCGTGCCTTTGGGCAATCTTTCTCGCTCTGCTTTGATATCCCGCCGAACCTTTGTCAAGCCCGTGTACCAAAGCAGCTTCGAGCTCAATAGCCAAGTCGGGATACTGCTTCAAATTATTCGCTATCAACGTCATTGCAAAAACCTGAACGGCTACCGGTGAAGAGCGATTCATCAGAGCCTTGAAGGATAAATCAATCACATCTCCTATGCTTTCTTTGTCGATGGAAATTTCGCAGAAAAGTCTATATGCAAATCGAGGCCCTGCGGGATGAATATTGTTTTTTATCACCCGAATTAATTCCTTTTGATAAGGCCGAAATAAATCAGGAGAAAGATCACTCACAGCATAACAAACAGCCGCAGCTTGTTGAACCAATATGGGTTCCTCAGACTTCAACTTTGTCATCCAATTCTTTAATTCAATCGAATCACACTGATTTGCTATTCGTGTACCCTCCAACCTGAAATATTGATAGCTGTTTGAACCTCCGAATGCTGTTTTTATTGCCATCCACAAAAATAAAAAATCCCGATCAATTGATCGAGGTTTCCTTTATCAATAAGGTTTAATTTACATTGCCTCATCGGCAGACGCTACAATCGTAAACTCTAATTCTAAATCGTCCGATAAAACTTTATCTTCAGCAGGATTGGACCACGCTACATTGTATTTTTGACGATCCAAGGTCATAGAACCAGTGGCTTTCACTTTACCGTCCATGGTTTCCATCGTTACATTTTCGATTGTTTCGGCATTAGTGACACCTCGAATTGTCATGTCTCCCATGATTTTTCCTTCTTCCATACCCGTTACCTGAAAGGTAGCCGTGGGAAAAGAATCAACGGCAAAAAAATCGGCAGAAGAAAGGTGACCTACCAATTTCTCAGGTGTTTTTCCTTCCTCGGGCTGATAAGAATCATCAGTAGGTGTAATGGTACTCATGTCTACAACGAAAGTACCGTCCACAATTTTTCCGTCTTCCAAGGTCATCATTCCTTTTTGGAAGTCAATGGTTCCCTCGTGTCCGTATAAACTAACACCGCCGACTTTAAGCATATTCCCTTCCCAAGCAAGCATGCTCTCGCTTTCAACAAGGGTATAAGCTCCTGAAGCTTCCATTTCATCAGTCACAGACGTGTCTGCGGATTCGGTGGTTTCGGTAGTAGTCTCTCCTTCGCAGGAAAATAAAAATAGCCCTAAAACAAGGCTCAAAGTTAGATTAATTGCTTTTTTCATGGTTTCTTAATTTGAGTTCGAATGTAAATTAAACCGCTGAAACCTATTCTTGTTCAGATTATCGTTGTCCACGACGTATTGTCGATAACCCCATAAAAAAAAAGCTCCGCTGGTTAGGCGGAGCAAATGTAAGTTAGCATCTTGATTTCGTAATCAAAATCATTGGTTGCTTCAAAGACGGGTCGTCTTCCAAAGGTTGCCATTCATCTAAGAAAAAAAATGACTGGTCGATACTGATTGCGTTTACATCCTTGTGAGTGAAGGAATTAGTGATTTCACTTTTTAATAGGATGAGGGGAAAAGAAAATGAACTTTGTATAGTTGCAATAATTCCATTCCATGAAAATCTTAATTGGCGTATTATTCATACTAACAGGATTTGTTCCAATACCTGAACATTCCGATGAATTGGTTAGCGTCAAAGTGCGCATAAAGAATATTGAGAACGACGACTCAAACGTTATGGTAGCTGTCTTTAGAAGTTATGACACCTTTTTGACCGAAGACATGCACCGAAAAGAGATAGTGAAAGTGCAAAATTTCACAGAAGCCGAAATAGAGTTTAAATTGGAGAGAGGAGAATACGCAATTGCTGCATTTCAGGACAAGAACAAGAACGGTGATTTGGACAGAAATTTTTTCGCTTATCCCTCAGAACCATTTGGCTTCTCCAATAATTTTCGCCCCTTGATTAAGCCCCCTCATTGGACAGAAGTTTCGTTTCAAGTAGAAGCCGAAATGGTTGTGGAAGTTGAATTAAAATAGAACATCACATAGGTTGATCTTTGAGGCTTGCGTATTCATGGAGCTGTGGGCTCAAAAAAAAGAACCACCGGTAAATTCTGATGGTTCTTTCAATTTCATTTCTCTATAAATCAATTCTCCTCTTTCTTCGGCTTTTTTCCTTTTGTGATTCGAATATTGATTTCGTCGTCATCCTTTTTCTTTCCGATGTGGATAGTATCACCTTCTTCCAAATTGGAATTGATGATTTCTTCTGCCATCGGATCTTCGACGTATTTTTGGATGGCTCGCTTCAATGGACGCGCTCCAAACTTTTCGTCAAATCCCTTTTCCGCGATAAATTCTTTTGCGGATTCACTCAATTTCACTTCGTATCCTAAGGAGTTGATTCTCTTGTACAGCTTACCAAGTTCAATATCAATTATTTTGTGAATGTCTTCTTTAGACAAAGAGTTGAAGATGACTACATCATCAATTCTGTTTAAGAACTCTGGGGCAAAAGCCTTCTTCAAGGCATTTTGGATGACCGCTGCTTGAGCAGAATTTTCATTTTCAATTCGCGCTCTGGTTCCAAATCCAACGCCGGTTCCGAAATCTGACAGTTGTCGAGCTCCGATATTCGAAGTCATAATTAATATCGTATTTCGAAAGTCTATTTTGCGGCCGAGACTGTCGGTGAGCTGCCCGTCATCCAATGCCTGCAATAACAAGTTGAATACATCAGGGTGCGCTTTCTCAATCTCATCCAGCAAAATAATGGAGTAGGGGTGTCTTCTTACTTTTTCGGTAAGCTGACCACCTTCTTCGTAACCGATGTATCCTGGAGGTGCTCCGATTAATCGGCTTATCGCAAATTTCTCCATGTATTCGCTCATATCAATTCTGATAAGCGAATCTTCGCTGTGAAAGAGGTATTTAGACAATTCTTTTGCCAACTGCGTCTTTCCAACACCCGTTGGCCCCAGGAAGATGAAGGACCCAATCGGCTTGTTCGGATCTTTCAGACCGGCGCGGTTTCTTTGAATGGCCTTAACCACTTTTCCCACAGCATTTGATTGGCCGATAACCGAATCGTGAAGTTCTTCATTCATTTTGGCCAATCGTCCACTTTCCTTTTCAGCGATTCGCTGCATCGGGATACCCGTCATCATGGCTACTACCTCCTCTACATGGTCTACGGTTACCGTCACGCGGTGATTCTTCGCTTCTTCTTCCCACTTATTTTTCGCCGTTTCGAGGTCCTCAATTAAGCTGCGCTCCTTGTCGCGAAGCTTGGCCGCTTCTTCGTATTTCTGGCTTCGAACGACTCTGTTCTTTTCTTCTTTGATTTCCTCGATTGCTTTTTCAGCTTCGATGATTTCTTGCGGCACCTTTATATTGGTAATGTGAACCCGTGAACCAACCTCGTCTAAGGCATCGATAGCCTTGTCGGGAAGGTGCCTGTCAGAAATGTACCGACTGGTCAACGTAACACACGCTTTAATGGCATCATCGGTATAATTTACGCTGTGGTGCTCCTCGTATTTTTCCTTAATATTATTTAAAATTTGAATAGTCTCCTCTTCATTGGTCGGTTCTACCATTACCTTTTGGAAACGACGTTCCAAGGCTCCGTCTTTTTCAATGTACTGTCTGTACTCATCCAATGTGGTAGCTCCGATGCATTGAATTTCTCCTCGGGCCAAGGCGGGTTTGAACATGTTGGAGGCATCCAACGAACCGCTTGCTCCGCCCGCACCCACAATGGTGTGAATCTCATCAATAAAAAGAATGACCTCGGGCGATTTTTCCAATTCGTTCATCACGGCCTTCATTCGTTCTTCAAACTGACCGCGGTATTTTGTGCCTGCGACAAGAGAAGCAACATCCAGCGAAACAATTCGCTTATCGAAAAGCACACGAGATACTTTACGTTGAACAATTCTCAGAGCCAATCCTTCTGCAATAGCAGACTTACCCACGCCGGGCTCACCTATTAATACGGGATTGTTTTTCTTTCTTCGAGAAAGAACTTGAGACACGCGTTCAATTTCTTTTTCCCTGCCCACGATAGGGTCGAGCTTATCGTTCTCAGCCATCTTGGTAAGATCCCGACCAAAATTATCCAGAACGGGAGTCTTTGATTTGGTATCAGAAACTCTTCGAGATCCTCCGCCACCGGAACCACCTGAGAAACCACCACCCATGTCATCGTCGTCGTCGTCAGCTGCACCCGGAAATTCCGCTCTAGGGCTACTCATGCTGTTTCCGGTCAGATCATCACCGGTACCCATTGTTTCGAGTTCATCGCGAACCGTGTCATATCCCACTCTGAACTTCGACAAAGCACGAGTGGCCACATTGTCCTCATCCTTGAGAATACTCAACAAGAGATGCTCCGTGCCAATGGTTGGGCTCTTGAATAATTTAGCTTCGAGATAAGTGATCTTCAATACTTTTTCCGCTTGCTTTACCA
>DATFKV010000105.1:0-4076 GCA_035268465.1 Cryomorphaceae bacterium
CTTTTAGCCATTTTTATCTTTTTTGCAAAAGGTATGCGCCTGATCCAGATCCATCCTGAGCTTACCAGGTAAAGTGTGAAGAAGCCGATTCCCAAGAGAAACGGATTGGGATGCCAAAGGGCCAATAGGATGGCTACCACAGCAGAAAGGCTCATGGAAAAGACAAAGATCTGACCGGTTGATTTGTGACGTTTTGAACCTTTTGTAAAAAAAGCTGCCGCAAATCCGGACGCCAATGCGGTGAAGCCCGCGGCTATGTGCAAGTAGAGTAAGTAGTCGAATTTTAGTTCCATCTTTTGGGGTAGATTACCATTTGTATAAAGTTAATTTCCAGATTATTTCCTGATGCATTGGCACTTTCCGCATTAGTACCGGTTTGTATGAGGTACCTCAGATTTGTTCGTAAAACCCATGCTTCGGTGTCGGTAGGGCGAATGTCCCAACCGAAAGTAACGCCGTAAGAAAATGCGGAGTAGGTTTCCTTTATCTCCGGCAGCTCGCCGTCGCTGACCGCAGCGCCAATGAAATCATTGCCTACACTAAAACCGACAAAGGGTACGAATCCTTTGTAATCGATGAGAAACTTGAAACCTTCCAAGGCCAGTCGGTGTTGCCTGATGCTGTAGTCCAATCCATAAGCTTGGTCGGAGAGATGTATCGGTCGCCATGCTGCGCGCACTCCCGCATCGATTTTGTGGAGGTAAAATCCCAAGGCCAGATCGGGGTGTAAGGCGAGGGGAGGCCTGTCGGGGATAAATTCGTATTGTTCTAGCACGGGCACATCGCTTACCGCCACATTTGCCGAAAGGCCAATCGCCACGCTCCAAGTGCTGAGCTTCCCCGCTTCAGCGAAACCGTCGTATCTCCTCTTAATGTGAGCTTGCGCTTCATCAGAACTCAAGTTTGAAGTCATATCAAAGTATTTTTTCAAACCGATGGTAAGGCCAAATTCGGGTGCGTCCAGTTGTTTTCGAGATTCCCTCGATATGGCGTAATCGATTTCGTTATTAAATACTTGGTGGAAAGACAGTTCCAAGGTATATAGCTTTCCAAATGCAATGTTTAGTCCTGTTTCGATACCAAAACGGCTCGTTTCAAATAGTGGTCCTTCGCCCATGCGAAGCTCGGGTGTGAGCCATTGAACCCCGACATAAGGTCTCGGGCCTTTTCGACTTAATCCAAAAGGCAAGTAGCGAAACCCCGTGATGACGCCTTCGCTATAGTGCTGTTCGTCACCGCTCACCCCGGAGGTGAAGAGTGGAATCGAAATGTAGAAATCGGCCTTTTGCCAAAAGTGGGTTCCTCCGATTAAGAATCGACCCGCCACAAATTCATATTCGGATGAGCCTCCTATCCAATCAGCTTGAGCACCGATGTACGTTTGTGCAAATTTGTATTTGTCCTTTTGAGCAAATAGCCAAACGGAAATAAAAATACTCAGTAGCGTTGCCAAAAACTTTCTCATGCCGCAGATGACTTTGACACAATGATACTCTCTTTGAACCCCGTCAGTCAAACGAAAGGGACGAATGGGAAGGAGATTGTTACCGTCGGGAAGCTCTGTGGTGAATGGGAAAGGCAAAGACGAGTCAACCTTTTGAAAGGGCCTTCAATTTGGTGTCAAAATCGCCCAATTTTGAACGACTCACCGGTACTTCGATCGATGCATTTTCAAAACTCAAGACATAACCTCTGGCGTTTCCCTCGACATGATTTACGAGCGGCAAATTGACGATCCACGATCTGTGCGTTCGGAAGAATTCCTCGGGCAAGCCTCGTTGGGTTGCGCTAAGCGACTTGCGAATTAAAACAGGTTTTCCTTCGCTGCGGTGCACTTCGATATAATTGCCCGAACTCTCAATGGCGAGAATATCTTCCGCTTCTGCCTGAAAAGCTTCCTCGCCATCTTCTCTCGAAATGCTGACGATGGAGGCAGACGTGCTGTGTTTCTGCCTTTCGGCAATTGCTCGGTTGTCGTCGATAACTGCTCGGGCGTTTCGGCGGTGGTAGATGTTTTGCCTGACCAATGCTTGAATGGTGACGGGTATGATCCCAATGGCAAAGGTGAACCCTACGAAAAGAAGGAATGTATCGACGCTCCATGGAAAGAAACCCAAGTAGCAACTGAGCAGGAAGTTGCCTATGGCAATGAGTAGCACATTGGCCATGGACTGGAAGATCTCTTTTCCCACCGTCCATTTTTGCTCCTTGTAGTATTGTTTGAACAGAATGGGAAAAAGCAGCTGCGTCAACAGGAGAATGATCAATGTTATCAATCCATAAAGAGCGGTGACCAAGAGCAAACCGCCTTGCACCTCTGATAAGCCGAAGGGCTTAAAGAGATAGAGGAAACCAAAAACGAAAAAGGCAATCAGAAAGGCTGATCTGAGTCGGTGAGACTTTTCGGCCAAAGGGGGGAAGGGACGTTGGAAGACGCCGCTCATTACACCGTTTTGTAAGCGTGCTCGATGAGTTCATCCATGCTCACATATTCCAGCGTCTTTTCGTTGGTGGCTTCTAAAATGACTTTCGGAGCAGCACCGTGACGATAGGCTTCTTGCCACCTCAATGCACACAGACACCAACGGTCACCGGGCTTCAATCCCGGAAAGTCGAATTGAGGGACAGGTGTGGACAAGTCATTTCCCATTGCCTTGGTAAAGCGTAAGAACTCAAGCGTCATGACACAGCATACGGTATGTGTGCCTGTATCTTCTACTCCCGAGCTGCAGCAGCCATCGCGGTAGAAACCCGTCATCGGATCCGTGCTGCACGCGATGAGTTCTTCACCAAAAACGTTCAAATTTTTCATCAATACTTGGTAATGGTGGAATCTACATCGTCGCTGTATGCCAGTATTCCCCCTTTTAAATTGTAGAGGTTGTCAAATCCGTGGTGTGTTTCCAAGTGCTGCACGGCGTTCGCACTTCGGGCTCCGCTCCGGCACATGATCACCACTTTCTTGTCGGTGGCTATTTCGTCCAACTTTTCAGGGATATGCTGCATGGGTATAAGCTCTCCTGAAAGGTTGGCTATTTCATATTCATATCGTTCGCGGACATCGATGAGTTGGAAGTCCTCTTTATTGTCAATCCACTGTTTTAATTCTTTGGGGCTTATTTCTCTCATGGTTATAGATAAAGTTCAAATTTACTAACGATAATCTAAAAAATGTTCATTCAGCTTATTCATTATTCTACATAACTCGTCTAAATGTAAAATGTGAATACATTATTAAAAAGGGCTGGTTTTATTGTAAAGCTTTGCCATATATTTATCCGTCTAGCACAAGGGATATGGTACGATCATTAACTCTGATTCAAACAATTGTTTTGACTTGTATTGCCGCGGTTTCTCTCAAGGCTCAAAGTTCTGATCTTCAATCGACACTGGATCAAGTCAAGGTTTACAACGATCAAGGCTTGATGGTAAAGGCAGATTCGGTGCTGGAAATAGCAGGTGCCATGATTGACTCAGACACCTCTCCGGAAGATCTTTTTCGATTCAAATTTGACTACGGCCACTCTTTGATATCTAAATGGAAGCTCTCCGAGGCCGAGCCTGTTTTCAAGGAAGCTTTGGACCTCTCATACCAAATGAGCGACACATCCAAAATAGTGGCTGCTTTATCAGGAATGGCGACTTTGAAGAATTTTAAAGGCGAGGTTTTTGAAGCCATTCAATTGCAGGAAATGGCTAAAACCATGCCTCCCAAGGACAGCGTGACGTACTACAGTTTAATGTCCAATTTGGGCATCGCTTACAATGACATACAACAGTACGACAAATCTCTGGCTCATTACTTATCCGCCAAAAGGTACTTTAAAAAAGAAGGGGTTTATTTAAATCTGGCTTTGATAGAGAATAATTTGGGAGAATTGTATCGCGAGCGATTCGAAGATTTTGACTTGGCTCAAAAGCATTACGAAGAGGCAATCAGACTCAACAAGTTGATCAGCAATCAGTCTCACCTCTCTATGAATTACCACAATTTGGCTCTGAATCACCTTAAAATAGATCAACCTGATTCGGCTTTGCATTATATACTTCGAGCCATTCATTTGAGAGAACAAGCC
>DATFKV010000106.1:0-9872 GCA_035268465.1 Cryomorphaceae bacterium
AGCTTCCGAATACCTTTCGACATTTTGTGGGGAATGCGTCTTTACTACCTCATCGTAAAGCTTGATCCAAAAGGACTCTGTGCTCGGATTTAAATCTCGAACTGTTTTTCCCACAACGTTTTCGATACCCGAATGCTTAGCGAAAGCCGGGTTGGCACTGATAAAAAGAATATCCGTGGGGTTGTCTTTCTCATCGTACAGCACTTCCACGATGGCAAAACCTTCGTCGATGGAGTTAAAAAGATTGCGGTAACGCTCCTCTGACTGAGCCAAGGCGGCCTTTGCATTTTTTTCTTCCGTAATGTCTCTCACGCTGCCGAGTAGCTTGACAGGCTTGCCATCTTTGAAGTAAGTCTTTCCGATGGCTTCTATCCATTTTGTTTCTCCACTTTTTTTATTGATCACCCGATATTCTGCTTCATAACGACCTTCACTTTCGGGATCCATGGAGCGATCTAGCGCAAGCTGTGTGGCCTCCCGATCGTCGGGATGAACCCCTTCAAAAAATACTTCCAGTGTGATTTTGGTGTCTTCATCTATACCCCACAGATCGTAAAGGACTGAATCCCATTCAATAAAATCTTTGGGGATGTCGAAATCGTATATTCCCAAGTCCGATGCTTTCGTAGCCAATTGCAATCGACGTTCACTTTCTTCCAGCAATCTTCCTTTTTTTACCAGATCGGTAATCTCGTAAGAAAAACCCATCACACCCGCGGGATCTTTCCCATCGCTATACCACGGCATGAGTACTTGATGAAAATATCGTTTGTCTTCATCCTCTGACAAATTAGCCCCCAATTGATTGGTGCGCAATGACTTCCCCTCACGAAACACCTTATCAAACTTTTCTATGATGTCCTGTCCTACCAATTCGGGCATAATGTCTTTCAGCGATTTGCCGATAAAATCCCGTGGACCGGCTGTTTGATCGTGAAATTCATTGGTAAATATGAAACGATGTTCGGGCCCCTCGTGTACCGAGATATTGGCCGGTACATCTTGAAAAAGCATTCGCAGTTTGGACTCACTCTCTTTCAAATTGGCTTCGGCTCTTACCCCTTCGATTCTCAAGCTCAATAAATCCATGATTTTCCGAAGCAACACCAATTCATCTTTTCGCCACTTTCTAGGCACATTGGCTGCCAGGCTAAGAAGGTATTTCCATCTTCCCATGGAAAGGAATGGCAAGTTGACCGCCGACCGAATTCTGAGAGGCGCATTGGTAAGGGCTTTCGAGTAATCGAAATCGGCGGCATCATCAATTGCTACGGACTCGCCGCGGCGCAAATCAGCCATCATCTTCTCATCCAAGAATTCCGATAACTTGTAGTCGCCGCTTAGGTTGGCAACGGCATCTTTGGCATGATGGCAATAAGAGACATGCGCCTCATCATGTTCATCATTTATATCTGTAAACAGGCAATGGTCAATTTCCAAATACTCTTCCAGCCGCTGACTTACATAAATAAATACCTCTTTGGCTTCCGCCAATTCGGTAATTTTTTTGCTAACCTCCGAAAACAAAGCAGAATGATGTTCTCGTCTTTTGCTTTCAGTGATGTCTCGAACCACTCCCAGCACCTTGACCGGATGGCCATCCTCACCGTATTCTACTTCACCACTAAATGTAACCCACCTTATCTCGTCGGATGATTGATGCCGAATGCGGCAAGCCACGGTAAAATGGCTATCACCATCGATGGTTTCAGCTAGCTTCTCCAACTTTTCCCGGTCTTCAGGTAGGAGACACTCCTCCAAAAAGGATGCACTGTTTAGCGGACCTTGTTCCGGCTTTCGGCCAAAAATTTCATAACTGTAGTCGTTTTCCCAAATAGTTTGGTCTTTGACTACAGTCCATTCGAACAAACCCAATCGAGCAGCATCTGCTGCCCTGTGCATGCGCTTGTAACCATTTCGCAAAGATTGTCCAGAAGGATGGTTGGGCTCTGTGTCTCTCAATTAAAAATTTTTGATGTATTCATATGAGCGCCTAAAAATGCGGATTTAGCCGCATTATGCCAAACTCGAAACAAGGTTTTTATGGTGCTCACGGCGCAAAATACATGCACCGCCTAACCATCTGAAAAGATAGCAGCTAAAGATCGGCGTCGGGATAAAGGTACAAGGGAGGCCTACTTTTTATCGTTGTCATAATAAATCAAATTTCTCGGAGTAGGATGTGGCTCACCTTCAACTAAAACTCGCAGCAACAGACCGAATCTTTTGCAGCCTGAAGCGCTCAATCGATGAAAGGGCTGTAAATTTTAATGGCTCTTCATTTTCCCGATTTCCGTTCTCAGTCTCGCTTGAATTTTATCCGCGGCTGCACTTATGGCTTTTTCGTTTGTCTCTTCGTTGCTTTCGACCATCAAGGGTTGCAGCCCCTCTACTCTGGCTTCAATTCTACAACGAATATCGTCAGCCCCTTCCTTATCGGCATTTTGGTCAGACAAGTGTACTTCAACTCGGGTAATTTTATCTACATAATGTCTCAATCCATGCTCTATCGCTTCCGTTACATAAGCTTCAAGTCTCTCTGAGCCGTCAATATTGTTATCTGTGTTGACTTGTATTTGCATGATCCTTAGATTCTTTGCTGTTCCTATTTAAATTTCTTAGCGTAAGTTGTAGGCAATGAGATGACAAAGATCAAACCATCAATGGAAGACTGGTATGGGCCAAGCTCTGAAGCGTCTGCGACGTGCTTGTCAAATTACACGACTTTTTTACCCCCGCGGATAAGCCCCTTAGCATTGAAGCCTCGGGGCAACGTAAACTATCTCATCTCCATACTCCACTTTGACTTCTCTCAGGGCACCGGATCGGTTGGGTTCATGGCGCCAAAATGAGCGAAAACAACTTCTTTTTTGGCATCCCCCATCTCAACACCCTATACCCAATACTCCATCCTCTATACCCTTATTTTATCAGCGCCTTTGGCAAAAATCATAATGAAACTCGGTGGCTTTCAGTTATAGTCCTTGCTTACAATATGCTTAACCCCCTCGGGATAAGGAGTTGGCTTAAAACCGAACCGATCTTCAAACTTTTTGCTGATGAAGAGGTAATTACGGTCATACTGATACAACATTTCAACCATCTCCTTCATGATAGGCATAAACAGTCCCATCAAGCGAACGAGGAACTTCGGCGCTACTTGAAAGCGTGGCTTCACGTCCATTTCGCGGGCGATCAGTTCAATCCACTCTCTTCCCGTGGGTGGATCAGGCGCGGTGGGCAGGTGCCATACTTGATTGTAAGCATCATCCGTATTGCCCAGTATTGCAGTAGCTTTTGCAGCATCGGGCGTATACGTAACAGAATGCTTATGATCTAATGAGCACAACCAATTGGCTTTTTCTCCGGAAGCTAATTTCTTGAATACCATTTCCCGTACCATTCCATTTTTCTCTATTCCGGGGCCATAAAAATCGGCAGATCGAGCTATCAAAGCAGTTAAACTACCGCTTTCTACTTCGGACAGCAGCATTTCAGCAATCTCCGCTCGTACTTTCCCCTTTATACTGCTCGGATTGATCGGCGTATTTTCATCCATCTCATGGAGATGATTCGGATCGTACATGTATATGTTGTCAAAAAAGACAAGCTTGCAGCTGTTTTGCTTGCATGCCTCAATCACATTTCGCATGACCCGTGGCCACTCCTTTTGCCACACATTGGCAAAGTAGGGAAGCCCCAAAGTCAAGTAAGCTATGCTTGAGCCTTCCACCGCTTGCATGGCATTCTCCAAGCTTGTAAGATCAGCTGGAAAAAGCTCTTCATTTCCCCTTACCGGCTCGGGATTTCTACTTACCAATCTTACTTTATCAGTGTAATTTGACAGCACCTTGGCAAGCTCAATTCCAATTGAACCACCTGAACCTAGTATCGTTTGCATATGGGTGTGTTGTGTATCGCTAAAATTCAAATATACTTCATCTTGAATGCTCCCGATCAATAATTCACATCCTCATTTGGTCCGAGGCTTTCACGAATGGGATGTTTGCTCAGCTCAAAATAATTTTGAGAGCCGTAAAGCAGGATGGCAAATACTTTTTTTATCAATTCTAAAAGCATATTAGAAGGGGTAATACAAGAATGAAACAAAATGTACAATACCAATAGTCTCTTCATCGTATGTCGTCTCGATATCAATTTATCAGCCCGTCTCTCATGCCTCATGCTCTCCCAACACTCCTATTACCTATAATTTATATCATTTCAATACTCGATACCCTTTTCGGCTCCACAAGCTTGACGCGATGAACAACTACCCGGCCTTTCCCCTCCGGGTCTTCTTTAATCGACGATAGTAAGTCGCGCCCCATCTATTCCGTAATTCGAAGTACGCCAATGGAAGGTTTTATGCTCCGGGGTTGTGAGAATGCAACGCATTGTTGGCGCCTGTGCTTGTTTAATGCAAAAACCATGACGACCCCGGAGGAAAAAATAGTCCTTAACCAAAACGGTCAACGCTATTTAGGGATGTACCGTTTACCACTACCGAGTTTCGCCTATTGACAGTTTCACATATATGGGAAAATGATCTGACCCTATATCTGATAGCCGCTCCAATTCCATTAGTTGAAATTCTTCGGTAACAAATACATGGTCCAATGGCCAGCGCATAAACACGTTGTTGGCATTGTAGCTATTGTAGAATCCTCTTCCTACACGAACGTCACGCAAAAGACCTCTGGTATTTGTGAGTTCTTCGGTGGCCCCCCAACTCACGTCGTTGATATCTCCCGCTACGATCACCGGGTAATCTCGGTTTTTGATTTTTTGGCCCAATTTGATCATGGCTACCTCTTCCGAGTTTTCATTATCAGGCAGGTCCTCATAACGTGTCGGAGGCACCGGGTGTACAGAATATAAAGTCAGGCGTTTTCCGTTCTTGAGCTGAAGGGTACTCTTGTATGAAGGCACTTTTCGGTTGTTCAAATAATTGACACTAAAATCAGGCAAGGGATATTTGCTGTAAAGCGCCATACCATATGCTACGCTGTTGGAGGTTTCTTGCGTATAAGGATAGTCTTCTTGAAGCGGCTCTAACTGATTTTCCCACCAATCATCAACTTCCATGGCAATAATGATATCGGGTTTTTCTGATTGAAGCAAGTCCACCAAGGGCTGCGCGTCCCGATTGGTCATCATGACATTGGTCAATAAAATACTGATCTGTTGTTCGGACGGAACTGTACCAGAGGCAACGGACGGCACGCTTTCTGAAACCAAAGGGGTATAATTGACAATGTAACGGCCTTGAACCACCATCACTCCAAAGAGTGCCAACGCAAAAGCGTAATCGAACCACTGCCACCCTTTGGCCAAAAGCAAAAACAAGATCAGACCGACTGCAGAAGCTATAAAGAATTGAATTCTTGGATAATCAAGCATTTTTAAAAATCGACTATCCGTGTCTCGTAAAACGGAAAGAATGGTAATTACGGCCAAAATTACCGCAACCACGCAAACAATAACATACAGTACCTTTCTGAGTTTTTTCATGATTTTGATAAAATAAAAAAACCAATCTGCCTTACAACGCGGAAATCTGATTTTTCGATTTTAATGATGTAATGATTTTGAGGCAAGACGAATCACCCCAAAATCCCATGCATCAAAAACGACCGATTGGCCACATCGAGTTGGCATCGGTCAGCACGGGGCGAAGTCAACGGCAGAAATTTGGGATGCCACAGCTCTCCCTAAATCTATCTCTCACTCTCCTTTTCCAACAATGCCTTTGCGGCCATCTTCCCGAAATCATTTGCCGCCAAGGGGCTCGCGCCGGTTATGAGATTGCGATCGGTATGACAAGTTTTATCCGCCATTTTGTTGACGATTTCAACTCCGCGTTCTTTCAATTTCTCGCCAAACTTCCACGGCACATGGCCGGGCATGTACCCCATCATTGGGGTCTTTTCATCGATGCTATCGGGAAAAGCCGCCATTTTGTATCCGCGGTAAATAAAATCCTCGGACGATTCATCGAGGCCCGCCGACAAAAAGGCGGCCGGCCCGTGGCAAATGGCGAGCATAAGCAAGTCCTTTGCGTGGGTCCATTTCACGAGCTTGCCTACATCCTTGCTATCAGGCAATCCCAATAGGGCTCCGTGCCCACCGGGTATGAATACGGCCAGATATTCCTCATTCCTCTTCATGTCTCCGTTTACAAAATCAGACAAAGACTTAGGCTGATTAAGCTTTGGCGTATACATTTCGAAAATCTCTTTCACAGCCTCATCCTTATCGGGAAATGCCCACATCTCCATTTTCACCGATTGCCCCGTTGGCGTGTACACATCCGTTTCAAAACCCGCATGCCTGAAATGGAGCAAGGGCACCAACATCTCTACCGGATGATTGCCCGTGGAGAACTGCCTTCCGTTTTTCATCGTCAAATGTTTCTCTTCCGTACACAGCATCAGGATCTTCCGCTTACCGCTTTCGGGAGGTAACGGATGATCGGTCAGGTCATAATCAGTAGTTGAAGAGGTGGCCATCTTGAGTGCAAGTGGCGAGGGACTGTAGGATCCGTCCTCCTCCTGTTTGGGTGCTATTCCTAAAAACTTTTTTATCATGGCAATTATATTATTTACAGACAATTACTTCATGACTTGTGCCGGAGATCGGTATTTGACATATGGACAGGCTGCGCGACTGTTTCTTGCTGTCATCAGAAGAAGCAACCTAACCATGAGAAAAATGGCAACCTTGGATCAAATCTACCCCATTCCTTCTCTGATATTACCCAACGAGAAAATCTTGCAGCTCATGCTCGGGTTTTCCATCTGCGCATACGAAGATCCATGCTCTGGTCATTTCATTGCGAGTCAATTCGCTCTCTTCCCCGTTTGAAATCGGCAGAACCTCTCTTATGGAAAATGTGGTGGCTCGGACGCGAAAGACTCCGATCAATCGAAGTTTTTTCGGTGACCATAAAGCCTGTCGAAATATTCTGCCAAAACTCAATTTGATTGTTTTGATTTCTTTTTATAAATGCCTTATAACCCGCTTCATCCTCAGCCCTCGCAATAAAGCAGACACCAAGATCGGAGTCTTTTTTCACCCATCTGTCTTTTGCACGGGCCGTAGCCCTCATTCACATTTTTATATAAAATTCACTTCAACTTGTTACTTTTTCGGATTCTTGTCGTCCTTAAAAAAAGCCCGCTCAGCGGGAATTACTCACCTAATATTTCAACTATATGAAATTTAAACATTTACCCTTTATCGTGTTTGCTGTCTTCAGCATCACTGGTTTTTCGCAATGCATAGAGATCACAACCGACCCGTCGCAAGACATTTTTTGCCCAGGAGATGAACTAACTCTGACCGCCACACCGGGCTACGATTCCTACACTTGGTATTACAACTTCCAAAACTCTACTGAAGACGGAAATTTTTACGAAACAGGCGACAACAGCATCACTCTCAACGCTGCCGAATGGGCCGTTTCTTACTGGTACGTAACGGTAGAAGATGCGGCTTGTACCGATCCTTCGCCTACCGTGGTTTGGGACAGTTGGATATTTGCCCCCATCGCCATCGCTCATGATTTTCCGACTGCATTTTGTCCGGGTGACAGCAGTCTCATTGAGAATGCCTTCAACGGACCCGAAAATTTTCAATGGTTCATGGATTTCGCCCCAATCCCGGAAGCCAACGAAAGTTCCTATTGGGTAACGGAACCGGGTTACTACACCTTGCAGGCCTCTTATCCTCAATGCCCCGATTATTGGTTAAATTCGGGCTTGGGACCTGAGTTTTCACTCTACAGCCCACAGGTTCCCGAGATCAGCATCGAAGTGATCGACGGAATTTCCCAACTCTTCACTGAAGGAATCAGCGACATTCAATGGTACTTCGGCGACGAACCAATTGAGGATGCCACTGAAACCGTTCTTATTCCGGAGGAAGATGGTATTTATTCCGTAACAGGAATAGACAATAACGGTTGTGAAGTAGAATCAGACCCTTACGATTTCACTTCCCTCGGTACAGGCGATGTAGACGCGCAGGAAATAGCGATGATTTATCCCAACCCTGCCCGTGATCAGGTTAGCATACACCTCAAGGACAATAGCATAAAAGCTGTACGCATTTACGATACCGCCGGAAAGTTGATTTTCACTCCCGTGCTCAATGCTTCAGAAGAGCTCGTTCGATTCAACATCGATCAACTCAGTCCCGGCTCGTATTTGATTCGCATAACCACCCAAAGTGATGAAAATGCGAGCTCGCACATCCTAGTAACCGAATAGCATCAACTGCATCAATGAGAAAGCCCGGAGTCATTCCGGGTTTTCTTTTTTTTTGGTTTCGAGCGACCTAAGACTGAGACTGACTGCGGAATCATGACGTCAGGTTAATAGGTAAATACTTTTGTGAGAACATGTAAACCAAAAAAGACAATTGGCGAATTCAGGTAAAGAGTCCTTCTTCGCTCCTTATGCAGAACTGCCGAATGAAGTGAACATCTAGTCCAAACCCACTCGGAGGTGCTGTAGATAGTAGTGACCCCATGAAATCTACCTGCAATCTGTGGCGGCTCGCAATCAGGTCCGCTTAGCAAAGCTCGGAGGAAATGTCCGGTATCGTTTTAGACGGTCTGAGGAACGGGCCTTTTAAAGCCCGGGCGCGAGACAAGTGAAGGCACACTCCATTTTGCGAAAAGTAAAAAGCATTGCTCGCACAAGAAGCGGGATAACGAAAAGGATGGGCTTAAAAAAATGATGATCGCTTTGAGTAGCTGAACTTGCAGCCAATCTTCCGACTGCTCTTTTGAGGTATTCTCCTATCTTTTTCAAGGAAAAAAGCCTAAAATTCTCAGGAGATTACCTGTAGTATTTTTGAAAAGGGCCCATTACCTTAGTGGAACCAAAACCCGTTAAAGGGATCTCGCAAACCCCGCAACGATAGTTACCCATTCTTCATAAGAATGAAGCCCTTCTGCCGAAAGCAGAGGGGCTTATTACGGGTTAAGATTTGCGCAGAATTTTACCACTTCAGACTTTGTGCTAAACCGAAATCCTGATTGAGCAGGGACAAACTGATGAGCCCCGACACATTCAGTAGTTTCTCGCATCAACGTAGATAATTTGAATCGACAATCTCCGTATTGCCGGAAAAACATTTGAACGGACAAAGTATTACATTTTTACTCGTTTGAGGACTTGCAGATTACAGCTATCACTTCGAGTGATTTGCATGAGGAACAAAGGCAAATCGTATCGAAAAGTGTTTTTCTCGTCGGCTGTTTTAGAAAGGGTCAGCGTACTCGGGGTTAGTGGCAAATGATTCGTCCGTGAGCGTATGCAGAAAGTTCACTAAATCCGTTTTGTCTTGATCGGTGAGCAATAGCCCGGTAGACTCCGTGGCTAAAATAGCTCCGTCTACAGATGACGACACCTTGATTCCTTCGTTGTAGTGATTTACCACTTCTTCTAAGGTATTAAACCTCCCGTCGTGCATATACGGAGGCGTAACGGCAATATTGCGCAGGGTTGGTACTTTAAACTTTGCTCTGTCTTCCGGGTCTCCGGTCACATCTTCGCGACCCAAGTCTTGAAACTCGGCATCCGTATCCAAACCATTGTTCATGTAAAGATCATTCTCAAAATTAGGTCCGCCGTGGCAGTGCTGGCAATCGGCTCCCGAAAACTCAGGAAAGAAGGGATTGTACTCCGTTTCAAACAACTCAAGCCCCCTAAGCTCACTATCGGTCAGCTCTACAAGTCCTTGTTGGTATCGATCGTATTTAGAGTTTCCCGATACGATGCTCAACATAAACTGCTCCATGGCCAGTCCCATTTTCTCGGGGGTAATCTCATCGTAACCAAAGGCCCGAATAAACTGGTCTC
>DATFKV010000107.1:0-3975 GCA_035268465.1 Cryomorphaceae bacterium
TGGTTGCTCCTCCTATCAAAAGGGGAAAGTTCAATCCGCGGCGTTCCATTTCTTTGGCTACACTCACCATCTCCTCAAGACTGGGTGTGATGAGGCCGCTCAAGCCAATAACGTCCACCTTTTCCTCCACGGCTCGATCCAGAATCTTCTCGGCGGGCACCATCACGCCCATGTCAATCACTTCGTAATTGTTGCAGGCCAGGACTACTCCGACAATGTTCTTTCCGATATCGTGCACATCGCCTTTAACGGTGGCCAGCAAAATCTTTCCCTGAGCCGATGTGTCTTTGAATTTCTTTTTGTCTTCTTCGATGTATGGCAGTAAATGAGCCACCGCTTTTTTCATCACTCGGGCGCTTTTCACCACTTGGGGCAAAAACATCTTACCCGAACCGAAAAGATCACCCACCACGTTCATACCGTCCATGAGCGGACCTTCGATCACCTGGATGGGCCTTTCGAACAGGTGACGCGCTTCTTCGGTATCCTCCACAATGTATTTGTCGATGCCCTTCACCAATGCATGGCTCATGCGCTCTCTCACATCTAGGTTTCTCCACTCTTCTATTTGTCCTTCTTTGGGACCCGTATCTTGAACGTTCTCGGCAAATTCCAGCAATCGCTCGGTAGAATCTTCCCGCCGATTGAGCAAAACATCTTCCACTCGAACCAATAGTTCGGGATCAATGTCATCGTAAACCGTCAGCATAGAAGGATTGACAATTCCCATATCCATACCCGCTTTGATGCCGTGATAGAGAAATGCGCTGTGCATTGCTTCTCTCACCACGTTATTTCCGCGAAAGCTGAAGGACACATTGCTCACCCCTCCGCTCACCAGTGCTCCGGGAAGATTGGCCTTGATCCACTTGGTCGATTCAAAAAAGTCAACCGCATTGTTGTTGTGTTCGTCTATTCCCGTTCCGACTGGAAAAATATTGGGATCAAAAATGATATCGTCTTTCGGGAAGCCTACTTTCTCGGTGAGTATTTTGTAGGACCTACCACAAATTTCCTTGCGCCGCTCGAGGCTATCGGCCTGACCGTGCTCATCGAAAGCCATCACAATAACCGCCGCACCGTAGCGCCGTAGTTGCTTGGCTTGGTAGATAAATTCCTCTTCTCCGCCTTTAAGGCTAATGCTGTTAACGACTGCTTTTCCTTGCACGCACTTGAGTCCCGCTTCGATGATCGACCATTTTGACGAGTCGATCATAATGGGTATTCTCGAAATCTCGGGTTCGGAAGCGATCAGATGGAGGAATTTCACCATGGCTTTTTCGCCATCGAGCATTCCCTCGTCCATATTCACGTCGAGAATCTGAGCTCCCCCCCTCACCTGATCCAAAGCCACTTCGATGGCTTCGTCGTAGAGATCGTCTTTGATGAGTCGCAAAAACTTTCGGCTCCCCGTCACATTCGTGCGCTCACCGACGTTTACAAAATTCGTTTCGGGAGTGACTACCAAAGGCTCAAGACCACTTAATCTTAACATAGAAACTGTTTTTAAGCGTTGACTACTTCGGTGTGAGCCACAAATCCCTTTCGTGGTTGGTATTTTTTTGCGGCTTCCGCCAAAGCTTGAATATGATCAGGTGTCGTTCCGCAACAACCCCCTACAATATTGAGAAATCCCGCTTCCAAGAACTCGCTGACTTCGGAGGCCATTTCTTCAGGCGTTTGGTCATATTCTCCAAATTCATTTGGTAGTCCGGCATTCGGGTGAGCACTTACCGCGAATGGAGCTTTCTCTCCAAGTACTTTGAGGTATGGACGCAATTGGGAAGCACCCAAGGCACAATTCAAACCGATGGACAAAAGAGGCATATGCTCCAAGGAGATGAGAAAAGCTTCGGTAGTTTGTCCCGACAGCGTTCTTCCGCTAGCGTCGGTAATGGTGCCTGATACCATGATCGGCAACTCCAAGTTGAGCTCATCAAAAACTTCGTCAATGGCAAAAAGAGCCGCTTTGGCATTGAGCGTATCGAAAACCGTTTCTACCAGAAGTATATCTACACCACCTTCAATCAATGCCTTGGCTTGTTCCGCGTAATTTTCTTTGAGCTGATCGAAAGTTACCGCGCGATATCCGGGGTCATTCACATCGGGCGAAAGACTGGCCGTACGGTTTGTAGGGCCCATCGAGCCCGCTACGAAACGAGGCTTGTCGGGTTGTTTAGCAGTATATTCGTCGGCCGCTTCACGCGCCAAACGGGCACTTGCCACGTTCAAATCGTAAACGGCAGATTCCAGATGATAATCTGCTTGAGCAATTTGAGTGGAGCTAAAAGTATTTGTCTCGGCAATGTCGGCACCTGCCTCAAAATAGAGAGAATGGATTTCTTTGATAATCTCGGGTCGAGTGAGACTTAAAAGGTCATTGTTCCCCTTGAGGGAGTGCGGATGATCTTTAAATCGTTCTCCGCGAAAATCCTCTTCTTCCAGGGTGTGCCGCTGAATCATGGTTCCCATTGCCCCGTCCAAGACCATCACTCGATTTTGGAGAATATGCCTTATCTCGTTACCCGTAGGTTTCGTCTGCCTCATTGTCTATGGAAAAAAAGGATTAGTGAATTTGATTGAATGAACGCCAGAATCCGCCAATCTGTTTGCGGAAGAAAACGATAGCCAGAGTGGCGAGTAGGAGGTATGGAATTCCCATCAGGTAAATGATTCCGCTGTTTAGGCCATTGGCCAAACCATATCCTGACTCGCCCTGCGCATTCTCAGCTACAGCCTTGCACATGGCGCATTGAGCCATTGAATCGGCGGAAGCCAAAAAAGCAAATGTCAAGAGCAAAACGAATGATACGATATTTCTCTTCCTATTCATCTTCACAAAGTTACGAAACGTAATAAGGCGAAATCATCAAATAAACCACAACTCCTGAAATGGCCACGTAAAGCCAAATGGGAAAAGTGATACGGGCAATTTTTCGGTGCTTGTCAAATCGCTCGGCCAAGGCTCTGACGTAAGTCACCAAAACCAAGGGAATAATCACAATCGAAAGCAAGATATGTGAAATCAACAGCGTAAAATATAGGGGGCGAATCCAGCCTTCACCTCCAAATGGCGTGGAATCGCTGGTGCTGTGATAGATCACGTACAGAACCAAAAAGAGAGCAGAAAGAACGATGGCCGACGTCATCAACTTTCGGTGTGTCTGCACTTTCTTGTTCTTAATCGAAATAACTCCCGCAATCAAAAACAATGCAGTGAACGCATTTAAAGTGGCGTAGACAGGTGGCAAGAAGGAAGTATCATATCCATCAATTATGACAGTAAATAGTATGGCAACCACCACGGGAACGGCTATTGACATTACAATAATCCATGGTTTGTATTTCTTCTCTACTGCTTCTCCCCTCATGAGCTTACTTTTTCCGACTCTTTCAGAGTCTCTTCTTTCTTCAACATTTTTATATCGGTGACCAGGTCGTCCACTTCTTTGGAACTGGTTCCATCGTAGAATCCGCGGATATGTCGATCTCTGTCTACCAAAACAAACATGCTGGAATGCAAAAATCCTCCGGGGGCACCGGAATCTTCTTGGGTGCTGAGCAAGTAGCCTTCAAATCCCTGCTCAAAGATTTCTTCTTGGTCTCCCGTCACGAAAGTCCACTTCTCAAAATCTGCACCTGCTTCTTCGCCATAGGCCAAAAGTACTTCGGGTGTATCGTTTGTCGGATTGACCGTATGAGACAAGAAAGATACATCATCGTAAGCGGCATCTTCGAGCATCCACTGCAAGCGTCCCATTTGCTTGGTCATAATCGGACAGATGGTGGGACAGGTGGTGAAGAAAAAATCCACTACCAGAATATCCCCTTCGAAATCTTCCATGGTGGTTTCCTCACCAAACTGATTGGTAAAGGAAAAGTCGGGAACGGTGTGATAGATGGTATCAGGCACGTCACCTCCGGCATTGTAAACGGGCTCTTTCGGACCGTAATGCGGCAGGTTCATAAAGCTAT
>DATFKV010000108.1:0-4347 GCA_035268465.1 Cryomorphaceae bacterium
GATTTACGAAGATTGAAACAACGGTAACCGCATTTTCAGAAGAACTCTTTTCTACCAGGCTCAAATGACCCTCGTGTAGGGCTCCCATCGTAGGAACGAAGCCAATCGTCTTATCCGGCAGGTTTTCAGCCAGAGAAGTCATTTCACCTGCCTTTCTGATCACTATCATACGCTTCTGAAAAAAAGGAATTTACGATTCGAAACTCCAAAGCAAAAGTGGCCAAAGCTAACGAATAGATTGAGAATCCGAGAAAATTTAGTTATTTTTGTACTATCTAAACAATTCCCAGCATTTTATGAAGAAGACGAGAGTTTTGTATGTGTCACAGGAAATCACTCCTTTCCTGCCGAAGAATGAATTGTCTGAAGTTTCTAGAAATTTACCTCAAGGAATTCATGAGAAAGGCAAAGAAATCAGAGTTTTCATGCCGAAGTATGGTTCCATCAACGAGCGTAGACATCAGCTTCACGAGGTAATTCGCTTATCAGGTATGAACTTGGTGGTAAACGATACCGATCACCCTCTAATTATAAAAGTTGCCTCTATACCCACCGCGCGTATGCAGGTTTACTTTATTGATAATGAGGATTACTTCCAGCGAAAAGCGGTGCTTTCTGATAAGAAGGGCAAGTTTTTTAAAGATAACGATGAGCGCTCGATCTTTTTCTGCAGAGGTGTTTTGGAAACGGTTAAGAAGCTCGGATGGGCACCTGACGTTATTCACTGCCATGGTTGGTTTACTTCCTTCCTGCCTCTATATCTGAAGAAGTTCTACAATGAGGATCCTCATTTCGCAGATTCAAAAGTTGTCTTTTCTGCATATTCCAGAGACTTTGAAGGAAATCTTGATAAAAAAGTAGCTGATAAACTCAAGTTTGACGGGTTTTCTGATGAAGATTTGGGAGATTTGAAAAGTGGTGAAGTTGACTTCGAAACTTTGACCAAATTTGCATTTAAATACTCAGATGGTATTATTGAAGCAAGCGACGATCTTTCCGACGGGATTAAGTCAGAAATTGAAGCATCTGATAAGCCAAAGCTTGAATACTGCGATCCTGAAAACTGCGTTAAAAACTACAGTGAATTCTACGATCAAATACTTGAAGAAAATTCTATTCTCGCTGAATAGATTTAAATACGTGAATATGTTTTATTCAGATAAGCGGCCGCGAAAGTTGGCCGCTATCTTTTTTTTAGTCGCCTTGTTTTCGGCTTGTGAAAAGCCCCAAGAGTCCATTGGTATCGATCTTCAACCTGAAAGTGATATTCTAAATGTTTCGGGCATAGATACCTTCACCGTTAGATCGTTTACTCTTCCGGAAGATTCCTTGAGGACAGATGGTGTGACTACCGGTATGGCGGGTGCCTACATAGACCCGGTTTTCGGATTTACTAAGGCTGCTCATTACACCGAGGTCAGATTGACTTCCTCCAACCCCATATTCTTTACCGAAGGTTCTTCACTGGAAAACTTAGTAATTGATAGCTTGATTTTGAACTTAGCTTTCGAATTTGGTCAAGGTGTACCCGTATATGGGTCTGCAGGAAAGCAATTTTTTCAAGTATTTGAAGTAGTCGATTCATTGGATGTTACAGAGCCTTACTACAGCAACCAGTCGCTGTCCGTTCTCGAGGAAGATTTGGTTTTGCCTGGAAGCAACTTGCTTTCACCCGATTACCGAGATTCGTCCATTGTTGATGGAGTCGCTTTCCGACCATCAATAAGGCTACCCTTAAACGAAGATTTAGGTCAACGAATCTTCGATGCTAGTGCAGGCGATGGTCTTAGCGCTACTGAGTTTTTGGAGGTAATCAAAGGGCTGAAAATAACGGTGGATGAAAACGCAAGCGGAGTAAATCTTTCGAATACCGGCCTCATTTCTTTCAATAGTTTTCTGGGAACGAGTCGCATGGAATTGTATTACCGCGATACTTTAGTTACAGATGAAGATCCTGAGCCGGATACGCTTTTCTATGATTTCGAAATCAGAGGCAATACCGGCAAATTCAATTCATTTGAGCATGATTTTACACGTGGAGGAGAGCCTGCTTTGGTGAGACAAGTGGTCGATGGTGTTGCTTCCCCCGGAGAGCAATTTCTATATGTTCAAGCAGCCGGTGGAGTTAAATTGAGAGTGGATTTACCCTATTTGGAGAATTTGCGAGATAAAGAAGGAATTGCTGTTGCCAAGGCTGAATTGATCTTACCGGTAAATGGGAAGAGCGGTGGCCGATATCCTGAACCCGTGAGGTTATTGCTTTTTGGTTTGGATGAAAATGATGATGCATTCTTGTTGGATGAGTTCTTGCAATCACCGGATTACGCCGTCATTGATGGTTCCTTTGACCCTGCAAATCAGCGTTATCGATTTTTCATCACTCGGTTCGTACAGCAGGTTCTAAACGGGGAAAGAGACTTTCATGGGTTGGAAATTGTCGTGCAAGGAGCTTCCACCACCGCAAATCGAGTGGTTATCAATGGAGCAAAATTTCCGAATAACGAGAATCCGGAAGATAATCTCAGGCTAGAAATACTCTTTACTAATTTTTAAGAAGCGATGTGCGGAATAGTTGGATATATAGGAACCAAAAAGGCTTATCCTATTCTCATAAAAGGATTAAAAAGACTGGAATACCGCGGTTACGATAGCGCGGGGATTGCCACACTAGAGAAAGATGAGCTGCGAATCGTCAAGCAAAAGGGAAAGGTAGCCGGCCTCGAGGAGAAAGTTCATCAAGGCGACGAAATGATCGGAACCGTTGGGATTGGGCATACCCGATGGGCTACCCACGGACCACCCAACGACGTTAATTCGCATCCTCACGAAAGTGAAGATGGGAATATGGCAATAATCCATAACGGGATTATCGAAAATTACGGAGCGCTCAGGGAAGAGTTAACTAAGCGAGGACATGTTTTCAAAAGTGAGACTGACACAGAGGTCCTCATTCATTTGATTTCCAATATCCAGAAGAATGAAAGCGTTACCCTTTTTGATGCAGTTCGTATTGCTTTAGGCGAAGTGATTGGTGCCTATGCCATTGTTGTTTTGGATAGGAACAATCCCAATCAACTTATAGCAGCAAAAAAGGGAAGTCCTTTGGTCATTGGCCTTGGGCAGGATAAAGAGTTTTTCATTGCGTCAGATGCTACACCCATTATAGAATATACCAAAAATGTAATTTATTTGGATGATGAGGAAATAGCCATATTGGATCGCACTGAGGGCTTTACCCTTATGAATATTAAAAACCAGAAGAAAACTCCATACGTGCAGGAATTGGAGATGCAGCTGGAAGTATTGGAGAAAGGCGGGTACGAGCATTTTATGCTGAAAGAAATTTACGAGCAGCCCAGATCCGTGAGAGACTCCATGCGCGGAAGACTAAGAGTGGATTCCGGGCAAGTAGAGCTGGGGGGTATTCGCGATTATGTTTCAAAATTTGTAAATGCTGACCGGATACTGATAGTGGCCTGTGGTACCAGTTGGCATGCAGGCTTGGTTGGTGAATATCTTTTCGAAGATCTGGCCAGGGTGCCCGTGGAAGTAGAATACGCATCAGAGTTTCGTTACCGAAATCCCGTGATATATGAAAACGATGTCGTTATCGCTATTTCGCAATCCGGTGAAACCGCAGACACTTTAGCCGCAATTGAATTGGCTAAATCAAAGGGCGCCACGATAATTGGTATTTGCAATGTCATCGGATCTTCAATTCCGCGAATGACTCATGCAGGATCTTATACCCATGCCGGCCCTGAAATAGGTGTGGCTTCCACCAAAGCCTTTACTTCGCAGGTTACCGTTTTAACGTTGATGGCACTTCATATTGCTCGTCAAAAAGGCACTATTCCTGAGAGTAGGTTCCAGCGATTGCTCATTGAACTTGACAGCATTCCGAATAAGATTGAGAAAATTCTCGAATCGAACGATCTGGTGAAAGAAATCTCTAGAATTTATCAGCATGTCCCCAATGCACTTTACTTGGGAAGGGGATACAACTTTCCGGTGGCCCTTGAGGGTGCGTTGAAGTTAAAAGAGATTTCTTACATCCACGCTGAAGGCTACCCGGCGGCGGAGATGAAGCACGGACCCATTGCTTTGATTGACGAAGAAATGCCTGTTTTTGTGGTTGCTCCACGTGCCGGGTCCTACGAGAAGATCGTGAGCAACATTCAAGAAGTTAAGGCCAGGAAAGGGAAAATCATTGCCATAGTGACGGAAGGAGAACGACAAATAAAAGAAATGGCAGATCACACTATAGAAATACCTGACGTGGACGAATGTCTGATGCCTTTGGTGACGGTCATTCCGCTTCAACTATTGAGCTATCATATTGCCGTG
>DATFKV010000109.1:0-4301 GCA_035268465.1 Cryomorphaceae bacterium
TTTTTAGCAAACATTTCTTTTGACCGATCACTTTCTTTCATTTACTTTGAAATCCAAAGTACTTTTTAAATGAAGGAAAAATACATCGAAGATTTACAAGAGATCAAGAGCATCATGAACCGCTCTTCGAGGTTTATTTCGCTAAGCGGACTGTCGGGAGTATCGGCAGGGATAGCCGCGCTCGGCGGAGCCTATTGGGCATACGTAGCGGTGTATTCATCTCAAATGGATTTGGGATATAGAATGGCTGCTCTGCCCGAAAATGCCGTCGGTCAACTTTTGCTCATCGCGGGCGTAACGATCCTCGCGGCTTTTGTTTCCGGGGTGTATTTCACATCGCGACATGCCGGAAGGAGAGGGGAAAAGATCTGGGACGCACAAACCAAAAGGTTATTGATCAACCTGGCTATTCCTCTGGCAACGGGAGGAATTCTGTCACTTCTGTTGCTGGCGCGCGGATTTATCGGACTTGCCGCTCCGCTGACCTTGATCTTTTACGGATTGGCTTTGGTGAATGCCAGCAAGTATAGTTTGCCCGAATTGAGAAGCCTCGGAATACTCGAAATTTGTCTGGGTCTGATTGCGACCAATTTTATCGGATACGGACTTCTTTTCTGGGCCCTTGGCTTCGGTGTACTCCACATCATCTACGGAATACTCATGCATTTGAAATACAAGTCGTGAAGAACATCCTGAACAAACTGGATAAAGCATTTGAAAACAAAGTCCGACTGGGAATCATGTCAGCTCTGATGGTGAACGAGCAGCTCGATTTCAATACCTTAAAAGAACTATTGGGCGTAACTGACGGCAATTTGGCCAGTCACCTCAAGTCGCTTGAAAAGAGCGGCTACACCGAATTCCGCAAGGACTTCCTCGGGCGAAAGCCAAACACCAATTACATGGCCACAAAAAAAGGCGAAAAGGCCTTCAAACAACATATAGAGGCAATTGAGCAACTACTTAAATAAAACACCACAACTATGAAAAACAAACGATTGATTTACATTTTCGCAGCCATCGCAGGATTGCTCAGCGTCCCTCTTATAGCCATGCAGTTTACCGATGAAGTCGTTTGGGCGGGAGGTGATTTCTTCATCATGGCGATTCTACTCACCGTTACTGGATTATTGGCAGAACTGGTCATACGCAAAATAAAAACCAAGAGAAACAGACTCATCGGTGTAGCTATTGTCCTCTTTTTATTCTTTCTGGTCTATGCCGAGATGGCCGTAGGAATATTCGGGACACCGGTAGCAGGAAACTGATCATTTTAAGCTCAATCCACTTTTTTTTATCCATTCACTTTGTAATCCAAAGTACTTTTAAAACTACAAACTATGAGTTCCGAAAACAGTCGCATTGATAAAGTTGGCAAGATGATCAAAGGATCAGTCACTCTAAAATTGGTCACCATTACCATCTTAATGCTCTTATTGTTAATTCCCGCCTCCATGGTCAAGTCTATTATTCAGGAGCGTGAAATGCTTAATGCCCAAGTGACGCAGGAAGTGAGTTCTAAATGGGCAAATGACCAGCGTATAAATGGCCCGATACTGACCATACCCGTGGTGTACGAGTACGAGAAATCTGAGGAGGAAACCTTCACGACCGTGAAATACTGGCACCTGCTGCCTGAAAACCTCATCATAAACGGAGAGGTGATTCCTGAAAAACTGAAAAGAGGACTCTATGAGGTGGTGGTCTATAAATCGCAAATCGAGGTGGGTGGGAATTTTAAAGTCGCCTCTCAGCCCGACCCAACCAATTTGAAGGAAATTCAATACGACAAAGCCTTTCTCACGATTGGAATATCAGACTTAAGAGGGGTGAAGAACCGCATTAAAATGAATTGGGCGGGCAGCGAATTGGAGGTCGATCCGGGTTCAAAGCTCGATGATTTAATTCCTTCGGGAATCACCATCCGCCTGCCCGACATCAAGGAGCAGATTGAAAATAAACCGGACTTCAATTTTCAATTGGATTTGCAAGGAAGCAAAAACCTCTCTTTCATTCCGGTGGGGAGCAATACTGACGTGGCCATCAGCTCGCCGTGGACTTCGCCTTCGTTCAATGGGAATTTTTTGCCCAAGGAGCGCAACATCGACGATAAAGGTTTCGATGCTTCATGGACGGTTTTACAGCTAAACCGAAATTACCCGCAAACGTGGATGGGTAAAGGAAATGGAGCGGAAATGAACGCTTCGGCATTTGGGGTTGATTTTATTTTACCGATGGACGATTACCAAAAATCGTATCGATCTGCCAAGTACGCAGCCCTGACCATATCGCTCACATTTTTGATCTTTTTTCTGGTCGAAATCATGAATAAGCGACGCATTCATCCTTTTCAATATGCACTTGTTGGCTTGGCCCTTTGTCTCTTTTACGTTTTGCTCGTTTCCATTTCTGAGCACAGCAATTTCAATTTTGCTTACGGCATTTCCACGTTTGCTATCGTACTGATGATCTCGCTTTATTCCATCAGCGTGTTTAAAAAACTGAAGCTTTCGTTGGTGGTGTTTACGGTGCTCGCAGCCGTTTACGGATTCCTCTTTGTCACCCTTCAATTGGCCGACTATGCTTTGGTGATGGGAAGCATTGGCTTGAGCTTGATTCTGGCCATTACCATGTACTTCACCCGGAACATCAATTGGTACCAACTGAGTATCGAGAGTGAGTAGAAACTTGACGACATACTTAATCAAAGCCCTCTGTGATCCTCAGGGGGCTTTTACTTTTGAATATCAATTTTCACTCATGAAGTCCCAAATGGAATCGAAGGAGGACCAGCGATAACCCAGATAGAATTCAGCTGTGGCAACAAGGGAAAAATAAAAAGAGTAATCTGTTCATTTATAGATTTATGTAATATTATTGTCTATTAGAATTGAACGGTACGGAAACGCCTATTAATCATGAATTGCAAAAACTGCAAAACCATTTTTGAGGAGTCTGACGATTATTGTAGCAGATGCGGTGGGAAAGTCATCCGCAATCGGTTGACGATTAAAAGCCTCTTCCATCACATTTCGGAGACCTATTTCAATTACGATAACAAGCTGCTGCGCACCTACCTGACCCTCTTTAGTGAGCCGGAGGAGGTGATTGTCGGCTACATCAATGGGACGCGCAAGAAGTACGTGGATGTAATCGGGTATTTCGCTCTGGCGATCACACTGTCGGGATTGCAACTGTTTTTTCTGTCAAAGCTAGACATGGATATGCCCGCTTATTACGATACCACTACGGAAATCGGCAAAAGGCAAGAGGCTTTCACCAAAGCCATTTATACATTCACCACGGAATATCAAGCTCTGGTTTTGATGCTCTACATCCCGTTTTACGCGCTCTTCGCCAAATTGGTGTTTCGCAAATACAAGAAATTCAACTACACGGAATTACTCGTTGTATTCCTCTATTGCCAAGCCCATCTTTCCATAACTTCGGCCGTCCTGATCCCGGTATTGTCCATTAGCGATTCAATGTCTCTCGGTTTACTGAGCACGTTGATTTTGCCCATACAGTTGATTTACTTCATCTACGCTCTGAAAAGAGTCTATGGTTTGACCGCCCGTCAAATGTTCTTTCGCACCCTCGTCTTTTTGCTTTGGATGTTCCTATTGTTTATCATCTTTTCGATCTTAACTGCGGTGATCATGATTAAGTCGGGTATGTTTGACAAGACATAACCAACCAGTAAAAAAATGCGATAATCGCTGAGATTAAAAATGAATCCCTGATCGCCTTTAGCCCGAAGTGACAGAAAACGAAACGGCATGTATTGCTGAATAAGAGTAAAAGCCAAATTGTTTCTACTCCAATCGAAAATCAATTAAAACGAACTGCTCCATGTGCTCAATGGTAAAGTTTTTGGACGCCTCATAAACAGATAACCCACTACAAGGAGCTACAACCTGATCAATCAAGTTCGCTTCAAATCTTACGGTATAGGTAATTTCAGAATTGAACTTTGTAGTATTGGTAACCTCTGTCGAAGACAATACCAATCCCTCCGGCTGAACGCCGTACGATAAAGTTGCTCTCTCCTTCAACGGTATAGACCGCATGAATTTTTCAGATTTTGCTTCTTCAATTCTTACCAGTTCTATTTCGTCGTTCATCAATATACTGTCTGCATTGAATGTCGGATAACTGATCATATTCTTGCTATTCCTATAAACGATATTTGAAAAAGTAAACATTGTTGATTTCTCCATTTCGGATTTATTCAAGACCATTTCTTCCTTAATTCTTTTCCTGTATGCCAGTCGCTTTTGCATTGAGTCGTAATAGTTCAG
>DATFKV010000110.1:0-7801 GCA_035268465.1 Cryomorphaceae bacterium
GCCTTTTCCAAAAGCTCAAAACCTTTTGACTTGGTAGAGTTTGGAGCAGGAGATGGAACCAAGACCAGGGTCCTTTTGAAGCGTTTATTGGAAAATGGCGCTGATTTTCGCTATGTTCCCATCGATATCTCCGGGGATGTCTTAGAGAATCTCAAAGATAATTTGGCTGAAGAGTTGCCTCAATTAGAGGTTCGAACCGAAAACGCAGATTACTTTGCCGCTTTGGATCAGTTGCGGGTCGAATCGGATCGTCCTAAGCTGGTGCTCTTCATAGGATCCAGTATTGGGAATTTTCGACAAGAGGTGATTCATCGTTTTATGACTGAGCTTTTTAAAAAATTGAATTCCGGTGACCAAGTACTTCTGGGGTATGATTTGATGAAAAATCCGCACACCATTCTTCGAGCCTACAACGATCCATCAAATATCACTAAAGCATTTAATCTCAATATTCTCAGGCGAATAAACAACGAATTGAGAGCTGACTTTAACATCGAAGCATTTGAACATTATCCCTATTACGACCCTGAAACAGGGCTGGCGAAAAGTTATTTGGTCAGTTTAAAACAGCAAACCGTCAAGATTGACGATTTGGGTCAAACCTTCAAATTTGAGTCAGGGGAGGTGATTCATACCGAGGTCAGCAGAAAATTTAAAGTAGAACATATTGAATCTTATTTTGAGAAGGCGGGATTTCAGGTTGTAGAACATTTCTACGATTGCAAGCATTACTTTGTAGACACCTTAGTAAAGAAACCATGAAAGTACAAGCCACCTATAACGGGCAGGTCATTGCCGAAAGCGAGAATACCAAGCAACTGGAAGGCAACCATTACTTCCCCATCTCTGATGTAAAAGAAGAGTTCTTGAAGAATTCTGATACACAAACAACATGTCCTTGGAAAGGGAAAGCCTCTTACTACAGCGTGGAGGCGGATGGCGAAACAGCCAACGATGCAGCTTGGTATTATCCCGAGCCAAAAGAAGCTGCTAGGGCTATAAAAGATCACTTGGCCTTTTGGCGTGGCGTGGAGGTAAGCGAGGTCTAGCCTTTCGGCGAAAGCCCTAGTTTCTCCCCTTCCTTAAGCATAAATTGTTTGGCCTCTTCGGGGTCATTGGAGATTTCTCCTTCCAAGATCGCTTCCTTGATACTATTCTTTATGATTCCCACTTCTCTTGAGGGCTTTATTCCGAAGGTGATCATGATTTCTTCTCCCGAAACCGGAGGCTGCCAATTTCGCACTTTATCCTTTTCTTCTACCTCAACGAGACGCTCCTTTACCCGCTCGTAGTTGGATAAATACTTCCTTACCTTTTTTTCATTCTTAGAAGTAATATCAGACTTGCACAGGATCATCAAATCGTCGATATCATCTCCTGCATCGAAAAGTAATCTTCGAATAGCCGAATCCGTGGCTTCTTCCTTTGTCAGCGCGATAGGCCGAAGATGCAGAGCCACCATTTTTTGCACGAACTTCATTTGATGATCCAGCGGTAGTTTTAAGCGCTTGAAAATCTTGGGAACCATGCGCGCGCCTTTGTCTTCGTGCCCGTGAAAAGTCCACCCCGTGCCGGGCTGGAAGCGCTTAGTAGGAGGCTTGGCTATATCGTGCAAAATGGCGCTCCACCGAAGCCAGAGATTATCTGAGTCGGCTGCCACATTGTCGAGCACTTCCAGGGTGTGGTAAAAATTGTCTTTGTGGCGAATCCCATCTTGCTCCTCAACACCTTGCAGACTCACCAATTCGGGCAAGAATTCATTCAATAGCCCCGTCTTGAAAAGCAGTTTGAACCCGATGGATGGCTTTTTTGCCATGATGATTTTGTTGAGTTCAACATTGATTCTTTCCACGCTTACGATCTCAATCCGATCCTTCATTTCGGCAATGGCGGTAAATGCACCCTCTTCAATCGTAAATCCGAGCTGAGTTGCGAACCGAATCGCTCGCATCATTCGCAAGGGATCATCACTAAAAGTAGAATGAGGGTCAGTTGGAGTTTTGATAAGGCCTGCTCTTAAGTGATCTATGCCGTTGAACGGATCAGATAATTCCCCCAAGCTATCTCGATTCAAGCTTATTGCCAATGCGTTTATCGAGAAATCTCGCCGCAACTGATCGTCGCGCAGCGTTCCTGGCTCCACCTCCGGTTTTCGCGAATTACGAGCATAACTTTCCTTTCTCGCACCTACAAATTCCAAATCCCATTCTTCGAATTTGAGCATGGCGGTACCAAAATTCTTAAAAACTTTAACCGGCTGGTTATCCAATTTTGCACTCACACTTTGCGCGAAATCAATTCCATCACCCACGGTTACAACATCGATATCAGTCACTGCTCTGCCCAGAAGCAGATCACGCACGAAGCCGCCAATGACATATGCCTCAGTACCTGTTTCATCGGCGACTTCAGCCAGCGTCTTGAATATGGGCATATCCAAGATTACTCTATGGTCGTTAAAATCCATTTGGGTCAGGGTCGAATAATTTTGACCTCTCCGTCCAAGCCTAACTTGACGATGGGGATCTGCTTTTTGTCTTTAATTTTTGAAAGGGTGGGCAAATTTAGAAGAAAATCTACCTCTTCTAATAGCAAATCATCAGCATCTTCAGGATCTGACACCGGTACTCCCGAAGCGTCGAGCAATGCAGTGCATGCTACGGGACCATTAACCATCTGAACCAGCTTTCTTTCTGCAGGGTCTTTGACCATTCTGATGGCAATGCTGCCGTCAGCGGCCAACGCTTCCTTATCTACATTTCTGCCTTCGGGCAGAATCAATATCAAATCGCCATCGCTGGTGTCCAATATGTCCCAAGCAATGGCAGGAACTTCGCATACCAATCGGTTCAGGCGGGCATCACTTTCCACCAAGATGGTAAACCCCTTTTCATCACCGCGGTCTTTAAGACTCCGCAAAGTTTTTAAGGCGTCGTTATTGCGGGCATCGCATAGTAAGCTCCACCCGGCCGAGGTTGGGGCAAGTAGAAGGTTTCCCTCCTTTATTTTTACATGGCCATTATCTTGATTTATTTTTTCCAAACTTCAAGATTTCGGAAGTGTCAATGGTGTAAGCACATTTGAAATGTCCCTTTGGGCATGCTTTTTTACCGTGCAAGCCGCAAGGTCTGCATTCCAGACTTTCTTTTGTCTCAATTACTCTGGACTTTTCGCTGAGAGGGCCAAATCCAAACTGGGGTATGGTGCTACAGAAAATCGCAGTCACCCGGGCATTCACGGCAGAAGCAATATGAAGAGGGGCCGAATCGTTCACAAAGTTCATTCTTGCACCTTTCATTAAGGCAGCCGACTGAAGGAAAGTTAGCTCTCCTGAGAGGATTCGGATATTGTCGTGAATCGATTTTTCCTGAATTTCAGCACAGATATCCAAATCGCCGGGAGCACCCAGCAAGTAAACGGGGATGTCGTGGTTTATTTGGTCAATCATTTCAATCCACTTCTCCGTCGGAAATTGCTTGGTAAACCAGACCGATGCCGGAGCTATGCAATAGTAAGCACCTACTTTTTGGAGAGGCGCTACCTTTTGAAAATCTGACTCAGATGGGTAGAGCACGGGGGATTGAAAGGAATGATCGGTCAAATCTTCTATCAGACTCAAATTTCGATGCACTTCATGCATTTCTTGGTCTATGACATGGGGAAATTTGTGCGTGTAAGCGAAAGAAAACGGATTCTTAGCAAACCCAATTTTGACTTTTGCATTGGATGAGGTCGTAAGTAACCCGGAGGAAGCAAACCGCTGAAGATTGATCAAGAGGTCGTATTTATTTCTCCTCACTTCTCGCCCTAGCTTGGCTAAGCTGTTGTACTTGGATTTTTTTTTATCCCAAATCAATACCTGATTGATTTTGGGATGGTCTTTCAGCAAACCTTCATTTCCTTTTCTCAAAAGAAAATCGATCTCAGCTTTCGGGTAGAAATTTTTTAATTTCTCGATAAGCGGAGTAGCCAGAACCACGTCGCCAATAAAGGCTGTTTGTATGATGAGGATTCTCTTCATGTAATGATCAGACTGCTACTTGATACTCCCTAAGAGCGTCGTTCAACGAGGTTTTTAAATCCGTTCCTGCATTTCTTTGACCTATAATCAGAGCGCAGGGTACTTGATACTCTCCCGCCGGAAATTTCTTGGTATAGCTTCCGGGAATAACCACGGATCTCTCCGGAACTTTGCCTCGGTAAGTTACGGAATCTTCCTTAGTGACATCGATGATATGGGTGCTTTTTGTCAAAACTACATTTGCTCCGAGCACCGCACCTTTGCCAACTCTTACGCCCTCTACCACTATGCATCGAGAGCCTATGAAAGCGCCGTCTTCAATAATGACAGGTGAAGCTTGAAGAGGTTCGAGGACTCCACCAATTCCAACTCCTCCGCTCAAATGAACATTCTTGCCGATTTGGGCACAACTTCCTACGGTAGCCCAAGTGTCCACCATGGTATTCTCATCTACGTACGCACCAATGTTTATGTAAGAAGGCATCATGACCACTCCTTTGGCAATAAATGCTCCGTAGCGGGCAATGGCGTGAGGGACCACTCGCACTCCCTTTTCTTTGTAATTGGTCTTGAGCCGCATCTTATCGTGAAATTCAAAGGGGCCTACCTCTATGGTTTGCATTTGGCGCATAGGAAAGTAGAGAACGATGGCCTTCTTTACCCATTCGTTTACAGTCCAGCCTTTATCAGAAGGTTGGGCACAACGAAGTTCTCCAAGGTCGATTTTTTCAATGACCTCCTCAATCGCTCGGCGATAATTGGGTTCATTGATGAGCTTTCTGTCTTTCCAGGCTTCTTCAATAAGTGACTCTAAATCCATAGTGCTTTCTTGAGGATGGACAAAGATAAGATAACCTTAAAGCTCGAAGAACTTTAAAAAACCCGCGACTGTATTCTGAAGGTTATTTTTTTACCACAAGTAGGGTTCCATACTGAGTGCCTTTGTGCATGATGGTGAGAATGTAGTTTCCATTGGACAACTCACTCACGTCTACAGTTGACATTTCCGAATTTAGAACTTGATCTTTGAGCAAGCGACCGTTGACGTCGTATATAGCCAATTGCCCACTGCCGAGAGAAAAATTGACTTGCACATTGTCTCTCGCCGGATTTGGCCAAATAGCAATCGCCTCTTCTGCCGCTTCTGTTGTTGATAATGTTGATGAACATTCTGAGGCCAATCCATCGAAAAATTCAAATGCAGCAAAGAGTGCGGGTTCAACGCAACCACCGTGGTCAGCTCCGGGAAGGACATTCTCAGAATCTACATCAGCGGCACCATTGTCGATCATGATTTGTTCGGTTGTGGTACTATTGGTGAAGGCCACTTGTTCGTCGCCGTCGCAGTAATACATCCGCAGTGGCATTTCAGGCGCCCAGTCGTAAACGTCATTGTCTGCAAGAGCAACTCTGAGCGGGTGATTGGGGTTATTTTCAAAATTTGTGAGGACAGAATCCCTCATCAATTCACTTACATTCTCAGGAAGAAGAGCATTAACTACTGCCATTGTAAACTCGTCTTGCTCTCCATCGAAATAGGGTGCAGCCAAATCAGCATAAGGATCTTGAATCACATCGCTCAATTCATTGTAGAGATTACCATACACGCTTTGATAGCTTACCAGAAGGTAAATAATGTAGCCGGGTGTTGAATAAGGTTCATCACTGAGAATCAGATTTGCCTGCGATCCTGACATATCATATGGGCCGCTTAAAGGAGCCCCTGCGACTATGCCGAGGTCCTCTACCATTTCATTATCCTGAGCGTATTTCAATGTTGCCATGGCAGCATGCCCACCCTGTGAGTAACCCGTAATGAACACTTCTCCATTATCTTCTTGGTCAATTGTCTCCAAAAACTCTCTCGCAGCGCTGATGAGGTCTAAAGTTGCCGTGGCTTGTGATTCTGCATGAACATAAGGATGAACCCCTTCGTCTTCTCCAAGACCTAAATAATCGGGAGCCACTGCAATATATCCTGCTGAGGAAAAAACGGTGGCGATTAAGCTCTCAAAGTTTCGTTCTGAAGGAACATTGTAGCGTCTGAGGACGGTTCCGTGGCAATAAGCTACCATCGGAAAGGAATTACAAGTAGTCGTTACAGGAATTGTCAAGGCACCCGAGGCAATAGTAGGTTGGCCATCGGTATCGGTGGTGGTATAGGTGATGCGGTAAAAGTCTACGGCGTAGTCTACCGGGAGCGGAAAGCCAAGAAAACCTATTAGTCCCGTGTTGTAATTGAAGACGAATTCCGCAGAAACCAATTCTTGCGACTTAGCAGACTTGGTGTAGCCAAAAATTGCTAAGATTGCCAATACCATGTAGATTTTTCTCATCGATTTATTATTTTTTATAAGCGTGAATTTAGGTCTTTCATTCCTATTACTTTTGTCTCGTGCCACGAATTCTTTCCATCGACTACGGAACCAAGCGCTGCGGAATAGCCGAAACGGATGATTTGCAAATCATTGCAAGTCCGTTGCAAACCATTCCGCGAAATGAATTGTTTCCCTTTTTAGATAAGTACATCAAGCTGCACACGGTGCGTGATGTTGTGGTCGGTGAACCGTTTAAAGAAACGGGAGAGTTGAATGACCTGGAAGATGATATCCGAAAGTTTTTGCACACATTTACCCAACGGTATCCTAAAGTTCAGGTGCACCGGCTCAATGAAGCCTTCACCTCAAAAATGGCTTTGGAGTCGATGATAGCGGCGGGAAGCAAAAAAAAGGACAGACGCAAGAAAGAAAACATCGATAAAATTGCTGCAACCATTATCTTGCAGGACTTTTTAGAAAATAGAAGAAACCAACGTTTAACATGAGCGAAAAGGAAAAAGAAGATAAAAAGAAAGACCATGGGCTTTCAAAGCTAATTGAAGAGCAATATGTAAAAGATCGAAAAGTGTTTTTGTGGGGCGGGGTCGATGACGAGTCTGCCAAGCATGTGATCGACCGATTGCTCTATTTGGACGCGAAAGATCCCGGTAAGGACATCACCCTGATCATCAATAGTCCCGGTGGGTACGTCACTTCGGGTTTCGCCGTTTACGATACTATGAAAAGCCTTAAGAGTCCCGTGAGCACCGTATGCATGGGCTTGGCAGCTTCCATGGGTAGTATTCTGCTGTCGGCAGGAGAGAAGGGCAAGCGATTCATCTACCCCTTGGCTAAGGTGATGATTCACCAACCTAGTGGAGGTGCCAGAGGTCAATCAACCGACATCGAAATACAAGCGAATGAGATTCTTAAGACCAAGCAAATCGGGGCGGAGATTCTAGCTGAGAATTGCGGTCAAACCGTGGATAAGATTTTAAAAGACTTCAACCGCGATTATTGGATGAATGCCGATGAGAGCTTGAAATACGGTATTGTAGATAAGATTATGAAGTACTGATTCGCTGCGGCGAATAGAGATTTAAAGACGCTTCCGAGAGGAGGCGTCTTTTTTTTGTTTTATTAAGTATTAAGACGGCATTTCGGCTCCGCTCAATGACCTTAGAGCTTCGTTATTTTAACATTTCGGATCTGTGTTGGCATGATTGAACTACATCAAAAATTCAAGGTGGCTGAGCGTTCATATTGAGCGCAGTCGAAATGGAGTCGAAGCAACCGATTCTGGACTAAGACGGCATTTCGGCTCCGCTCAATGACCTTAGAGCTTCGTTGTTTTAACATTTCGGATCTGAGTTGGCAAGATTGCACTACATCAAAAATTCAAGGTAGCTGAGCGTTCATATTGAGCGCAGTCGAAATGGAGTCGAAGCAACCGATTCTCAAT
>DATFKV010000111.1:0-3838 GCA_035268465.1 Cryomorphaceae bacterium
AGTCCAAAAAAAAGGACTCCCGAAGGAGCCCTTTTCAATTATCTCGTGAAGAGTATTTCTCTAAGCTTTGGCAATGGCCAAGACTCGTCATCCACGATGAGTTCGAGCTTGTCAACGTTGTATCTTATGGTGTCCATAAAAGGCCTGACCTTGTCACAATACGCTGCTGCTTTCTTTTCGGCATCAGCGATATTGTTTGCTTTTTTCCGCTCTTCGATCATTTCATCGATGGAAGTTTTAATCAATTCTACTCGTTCAGAAATTTCTTTAATGAGGTCCAATTGAACCTTAGATGATTTTGTAGCATCTGCTTTAGGAAGAACGTCCATTATTCCTTTCACGTTGTCGGTCAGCATCTTTTGGTATTTCAGTGCAGCGGGAATAATAAAATTCTTAGCCATCTCCCCACACATACGAGATTCAATCTGGATTTGCATTTGGTATTTCTCCAGTTCAATTTCCACTCGTGCTTCCAATTCGCGCTCAGTAAGAATTCCAAGTTCGGAATACAACTCTTTCACCTTTTTGCTTTTAAGCATCAACAGCGATCTTGGGGTATCCTTGATATTTGACAAGCCTCTTTTCTTGGCTTCTTCTACCCATTCGTAACCGTAACCATTTCCTTCAAATCGAATTTGCTTAGAGGCGGTGATCAATTTCTGAAGCTCTTTCAAAATGGCTTCATCCTTCTTTACTCCCTTTTTAACGGCTGCGTCCACGTCATTGGCAAAAATATCCAGCTGCTTCGCTACTATAGCGTTCAATCCTGTCATGGGAACTCCACAATTGGCCGTCGAGCCTACCGCACGAAATTCAAATTTATTTCCGGTAAAAGCGAAGGGCGAAGTACGGTTACGATCCGTATTATCCAGAAGAATTTCAGGGATTTTACCAATGTTCAGTTTGAGCTGTGTCTTATCGTCGGGAGTCATTTTACCCGCTTTGATGCTTTTCTCCAAGTCATCCAGCAGCTGAGTCAATTGCGAGCCAATGAAAACGGAAATGATCGCCGGAGGAGCTTCATTTGCTCCCAGTCGATGGTCATTGCCCGCAGAGGCAATGGTAGCTCTCAAGACATCAGCATTATCTGCAATAGCCTTAATGGTATTGATGAAGAAAGTCAAAAATTGCAAGTTAGACTTTGGATTCTTACCCGGAGAAAGCAAGTTGACGCCCGTATTGGTCGCCAAACTCCAGTTGTTGTGCTTTCCACTTCCGTTCAATCCGGCAAAAGGCTTTTCGTGAAGAAGCACTCTGAATTGGTGCTTGCGAGCCACCTTCTCCAAAATATCCATGAAAAGGAGGTTGTGGTCGTTGGAAAGATTGACCTCTTCAAACATGGGTGCAGCTTCAAACTGATTGGGCGCTACCTCGTTGTGTCTCGTTGTAACGGGAATTCCGAGGAGGTGAGATTCCATTTCAAAATCGCGCATGAAGGCGTGAACCCTCTCCGGAATGGTTCCGAAATAGTGGTCATCGAGTTGTTGTCCTTTTGCCGGGTTATGCCCGAAAAGAGCTCTTCCGGTAAATTGGATATCGGGACGTGCATTGTAAAGCGCGCTGTCGATCAAGAAATATTCCTGTTCCCACCCGAGAGTGGTCGTAACTCTGTTTACATTCTTATCAAAGAATTTACATACTCTAACCGCTGCCTTGTCAATGGCATGAGCAGATTTAAGTAACGGCATTTTATTGTCGAGCGCTTCTCCCGTGTAGGCAATAAAAATAGTTGGAACGCAAAGTGTTTTGCCGATGATAAAAGCGGGTGAAGACGGATCCCAAGCCGTGTAGCCACGAGCTTCGAATGTATTTCGAATTCCTCCACTGGGAAAAGATGAGGCATCGGGTTCTTGCTGCACCAAATTAGAGCCTGAGAAACGCTCCATGGCTTGGCCATCTTCCATAGGTGTAAAAAAGGAGTCGTGCTTCTCGGCAGTGGAGCCGGTTAATGGCTGAAACCAGTGAGTATAGTGAGTGGCTCCATTTGCCAGTGCCCAATCTTTCATGGCAAGTGCTACTTGATCGGCAAGACTTCGCGGAATTCTTGAGCCCGTGCTCATAGCCTCCGTGAGAGCTTTCATTGCCTGTTCCGTTACATGCTGGCGCATACGGCTCATGTTGAAAACACGCTCGCCGAAATAGTCAGAAATTTTATCTGAAGGTGCTTGATGTATGAGGGCTTTTCTGTCCAATACATCTTCTAATGCTTTAAATCTGAAAGTTGCCATGTGGGGTTTTTGAAATTATCGGCCAAAAATAATTTTTACCATCGGGTAATCATGAATAAAATACTAACAAATTGTCAACACACCCTCCTTTTTCAGGGGGCCACTCGACAAAAAGCAACAAAATATGGGGATCGGGGGTATTTTTTATGGGGCAATCAGAAGCAAATACACAAAAAGGATGTAAGTTGAAATAAAAATGAGTCCGTCGATGCGACCAAGCCTATTTCGAATTAAGGCAAGTGGTAAAATGATAAAAGATGTACCCAACATCCAGAAAATATCATTTGATAAAATTTCAGTTGCCACTCTAACAGGGGTTACAATGGAGGTGATTCCGATAATGGCAAAGAGGTTAAAAAGGTTTGAACCTACGATATTTCCCAAGGAGATATCCTGCTCTTTTTTGAATGCGGCGACGACAGAAGCGGCAAGCTCAGGAACGCTCGTCCCAAATGCCACCAAAGTGATGGCAATGACCCTATCTGACACACCTAAGTTTCGCGCTATGGATTCTGCTCCGGATAAAAACCATTGTGCGCCCAAAATCAAGCCTATAGTACCCAACACAATGAACAAAAACAGCACCCACCATTTTCGGCCCTTCTCTGATTTTGGCACATCACCTTCTATTATGGCTTCATCCTTGTTCTTTTTTGCTTGATAAAAGCTGACACCAATAAAGATGGCGAGTAAAGAAACAAATAACCCTCCCTCAAAACGAGAAAAACCACCGTCGAGCGCAAAGAGGTAGAAAATGACACTTGCGATCATCATGACCAACCAATCCACTTTGAGCGCGCGCTTTTGAATGGCCAATGGAAAAATCAACGTAGTAATTCCCAAAATAAGAGCAACGTTTGCAATATTGGATCCGACCACATTTCCCACCGAAATATCAGGCTTTCCATCGAGGGCAGCCTTTAGACTCACCACCAGCTCGGGCGAAGAGGTGCCGAGTGCCACCACCGTCATACCCACCAACATGGGGGGAACATCCATCTTGAGCGCTATTCCTGAGGCGCCTTTGACCAAATAATCACCGCCTATAACCAACAGCAATAGACCCGCAACTATTAAGATAAACTCCATTTAATCCTTTTTATCGTCTTGGTGCATTTGATCCAGCGTGCTTCGCACTGAAGTTTCAGTTTTCTTGGCTTCATCCTTCACGTCTTTGACTGAGTTTTGAATATCGCGCTGAATGTCACCCGTAGCATCTTTCACTTGCCGAATGGTACGGCCCATCGTTCGGGCAAAGCCGGGAATCTTGTCTGCTCCAAAAAAAATGAGGATAAACAGGAACACCACAATGATCTCTCCGCCGCTAATTCCTATTAGTAAAACACTGAGCAAATTCATATGCGCAAATGTAAGTGAAAGGTGCCGAAATGATGCAAAACAAAAAGAGGGGCACAAGCCCCTCTTGAATATTTTAGATTAATCTGATTAAGCAGTTTGAACCACCTTTTCCTCTTCTTTCTCCTCTAAAGAAGTTCCCGTTTTGTCCGTCAGGTCAACGACAATAGGCGAAGCGATGTAAAGGGAAGAATAAGTTCCTACAAGCACACCCAGCATCAAGGCGAAGATAAACCCTCGGATAGACTCTCCAC
>DATFKV010000112.1:0-2515 GCA_035268465.1 Cryomorphaceae bacterium
GTCGGGAACATCCCCCAGACTATATACCAATGGCTCGGATGCCCAAAGAGCTGAATTCGTCGCTGAGGGGGGGGCTTATCGGACGCTCCTTGAAAACAGCTTTGGCGACGATACCTACAATTGCTTTTTGGTAACGGATGAGTCGGTGAGATCCGTCGGTCCTATCACCTCAGTTGCTAACAATGGTTTTTTTACCAATTACGGTTTAGCAGAAGTCGATTCGGCATTTCTTATCATCACCCACCGATCGCTTTTGGAAACGGCTCAGGCTTACGCCAATTATCGCCAACTGAGATTCAACACGGTGCTGGCTGAGGTAGATGAACTTTATGATCAATTTGGTGGGGGAGTGAAGAAAAGTGGATTGGCGCTTAGAAACTTTTCAAACTTCCTGCTCAATGATTGGCCCACTCCTCCTCAGTATTTGCTCCTGCTCGGAAAAAGTGTGAGAACTGTTCCCGAAGCCGGTTCAGCAGGCTCTCGAAGAGACTCAACGCATTACGCAAGAAATTTGGTGCCGACACTCGGGTACCCTTCTGCTGATAATTTAATCACTTCAGGGCTGGGGTCTACTGTTCTTGAGCCCGCTATCCGCACCGGACGGGTCAGTGCAACGAATCAAGAGGAGTTGCAGTGGTATTTGGACAAGTTGCAAACTTTTGAGGCTCAGCCGCAAGCTGCATGGATGAAAAACGTTCTTCACTTTGGGGGCGGACGTGACAGTCAGGAGCAAAATCGATTCGCTTCTTATTTGTTTAATTACGAGCAAACCATCGAAGATTCAGCCTTCGGGGCCGAAGTGCACACGTTTTTAAAGACCTCTTCCACACCCATTGAAATAAACCTTTCTGAAGAAGTGGATATGCTCATCAACGGGGGGTGCTCCATGATGACTTTTTTCGGCCACGCCAGTTCCGACGGTTTTGACCAAACCATTGACAACCCCAACAATTATGAATGGAACGGGAAGTACCCTTTCCTCCTCGGGAATGGATGCTATACAGGCGATTTTCATGGGCTTGGATCCGGAAGCACTTCCGAGCAATACACCATACTTCAAAACAAGGGAGTGATCGGATTTCTATCTTCCACTGAACTGGGCTTCGAGGCATCCTTGAACGATTACAGCCGAAAATTCTACCGCTACCTTTCCATAGAAAATTATGGTGGAACGGTAGGGGAGCATATACGCAGAACCGTCCGCGAAATACAAGCCCAAAACGACCCCGACAATCTATTTGTAATCAATACCACTTTGGGAATGTCTCTCCAAGGCGATCCCGCTGTGGTGGTCAATTCATGGCCAAAACCCGATTTGAGTATTACAGCCCAAGATATTTTCTTTACTCCGGCTGAAATTACCGCAGAGACGGACAGTTTCACTGTGAACATGGTAGTAACCAATATCGGGAGAGGTACATATCAGCCGTTTTCAGTCACCTTAGAGCATGAAACTCCGGAAGGGGTTGGTGATTCCATCTACGTGAGAACGATTGAAGGACTTCTATTTAGAGATACAGTTAAAATTGTTTTGCCCGTGGATGTGCAGACCAGCCTCGGCCTTCATCGGTTCAATGTTTTGGTAGATCTCCCCGGCAATGAGGTAGAGGAGCTTAATGGGTTCGAAAGCGTGAACAATCAAGTGATTGATCGACAGCTCTTCATTTCGAATGGAGGAATCGTTCCGGTCTATCCATACAGATTTGCGGTAGTCGATGAAAATCCCGTAGAGCTTCGTGCATCCACCGGAGATCCATTGGCCGAAGAAGCCACTTATCGAATCGAAGTAGATACTACGGATACTTTCGACAGCCCCGGAGTGCTTTTTACCGAAATTACCCAAACAGGCGGACTCGTGGAATGGCAGCCTTCACTCAATTATTCCGATAGTTTAGTCGTGTATTGGCGTTGCGCTAAATTGGGTGAGGAAGAAATCAGCTGGCGTGAAAGTTCTTTTCAGTACATACCGAATAAAAGGGGCTGGGGACAAGCACATATTTTTCAATTTGAAAACAATAGTCTTTCCCAAAAAGAATTTAATCGGGCTGAACGCCAAATAGACTTTTTCACAGGCTCAGCACGAATTACGAATAACGTATTAGGAAATTCTACTGCTTTCGAGAATGAGGTTCTACTCAATACCAATGTGGTGGAGTACGGCCTTTGTTTCGGAACACCTTCCATTCATTTGGTCGTTTTCGACCCGATTACCTTTGAAGCGTGGGGCACGAATTACAACAATCAAAATCCGCAGAATGCTTTTGGCAATTTCAACGAAACCAGTTGTCGCGAGAGGGTAGAATACTTTTTCATCTTCAGGCAAACCATTCCTGAGCAAATGCAAGCCCTCGCTGATTTGTTGCTTTCTGATATTATTCCCGATGGCCATATTGTTGTGCTCTATTCGGCTCGCTACGTCAGCTATGATGACTGGGATGTCACTCCTGATATATACGAGGCTTTTTCTGCAATGGGTGCGGGCATCATTGGCTCAGAAATGGCTCAGGACAGTGTG
>DATFKV010000113.1:0-2428 GCA_035268465.1 Cryomorphaceae bacterium
AGGAGGATTTTCTTCCTTATGATTTTTTTATACTTGGCCATTCGCTATGTCCGGTCCATTTCGGCTGGACCCGAATTCATGCACTCCTATGGTGGAGACGTGTTGTTTATCCCGATTCTTATGACTTCCATTAAAATTGTACGTCAGCTTTTCAACTTTTCTTTCACCGTAGACAAGATGCAGGTTGCCATAGCCGTTGTATATTCATCGGCAGTATTTGAATGGCTTCTGCCAAATGAAGGCACGAACTTTGTCAGTGACCCGTTAGACATCGCAGCATATACACTAGGCGCATTGCTCTATATATTTGTTATTTCGCCTAATTCAAGCGATCCAGCACCAAGAAAAAAGCCCCTTAAGTCCGCACGCTAATTATGAAATCACTTGTATCACTTATCTCCTTCACCTTTGTTTTTGGAATGGCATATGCCCAAAATGATCTGGACAAAATGTCCACCAAAGAGCGGATTCGTATAGCTGAAACAGAGAAGATTGAAGCAGCTACTGACGCGCAATTTCAGCAATACATGAGTAGAGGACATGATCTTTTTTCAGAAAGACATTACCTGAAAGCGATTCGCAGCTATGAAAAAGCAGCTGAAGCACGACCCTACAATGTCTATCCCAAGGTTAAAATTGCCGACATCGAATTATCAATGAAGGACACCTTGGAAATTCTTCGAGAAGCTGAAAAAGAAGAGATCAAGAAGGAAAAGCCCAAACCTAAAAAGCCCGAAACCGCTGAAGCGGATGAGAAGCTGCCGGAGACTCCAAAAGAAACAATGGACCGCCTGGACAATTGGGAGAAAAAAGAAAGACAAAAATTAGAGGCTCAGCGCGAAAATAAAAAGACGGAAAAAGAGCAGGTGCGACCGACTCAACCGCTTTCCGGGGATGTTCAAACCATGTCGATTGAGGACTACCGGATTGAACTAGCCGAAACATTTCCAAGCGGGATTACGGAATCCGAAACTGAACAAGGAAATAAAGTCATTACGACTAGGGTAGTGGTTCACGATGGCAAAGGAGATGAATACAAGAAAGTCGTCCACAACTGGGGTGGAGTCTTCTATTTTAAAAACGGAGATGCAGTGACTGAACGCGTTTGGAATCTTGAAACCGTTTCCGAAAAATAAATCGCCTACTTGGGTGATTTTGCGCCGGCCAAAATCTTCTTTGAGAGGTCATTCTCTCGGGGAGGAATGGGACATGAGTAGCGATCTAATAAGCGCAATAGGGATTGTAAACCAAATTAAAGTCAATTAATAACGAATCCGTCTCAGGAATCTCAATCTCTAAGTACCTCCCACCTTCATAGGTTCCAAAACCATTGGAAGCATCCGTAAATGGCACAAAGAGCTGATTTTCATAACCCGGCATCCGCATCAATTCTAAATTTCGATAAGCAGCGAGCACCAGTTCCGTAGAGTCGATTTGAAAATGAAGCTCTCCCGCTTTTTGATAGCGTTGCTTAATTGAGCCGGTTGTTTGGAAAGTGATGGGTTTTTGGCGTTCAATCACTTCAAATTTAGCGGTGATCGCAAAGTCAGGATTGTACGGGTAACGCGCTATACTGTCGAATTCTGCGACGCTCTCCTTTTGTAATGGTGATGTTTCCGGGTCGGCAAATTCCGCATCGATTTTGGTCCAAAATTCTATATAACGCGCTTCTTGTGCGAATAAAGAAACTGACAAAAACGCCAGTATGCCGAAAAGGAAAGTCTTTAATGCTGTCATAAGTCAAAGTTACGGAATCAACGGAACGTTTTTTTTGGAAAGAGATGTCATTTTTTACCATATTGCGGTTCATGGAATTAGCCAGATCCGTAAAAGATGCAGAGAATGCTCTGAGAGATTTCATCGAATACTCTCTGGAGAAAAATCTCGGAGCAGACTGGATGTCAAAATGTGGCATTCCCTCCGCACGAATTGATCTTTGGCGAGAAAGAAAGGCCCAAGGGGAAGTAGATTCCGTTCCTAATCGAGGAGAAGAAAGACTGGTTTACTACGCTCCTTTCGAAGATTTGTATGATCTGATTTCTGAGAACTGGATAGGCGATTTTCAAAGTGCATTCACCGAAAGAGATCGGCTGATCACTTTTATAAAGATTCTCGAAGAATACAGAGACCCTCAGATTCACAGGAGGGAATTATTCGTATACCAAAAGCATCTTATTCTGGGAATAACGGGGGAAATTCGCGCGAAAATCACCGCTTACCGAAGCCTGCTCGAAGTCGGGAAAGAAGGCTATCCCAGAATTGAATACATAAAAGATAGCTTGGGAAACATCTGGGTTCCCGGTAAGCCGCGCCGACTCAAAACCAACTTGACCATTCACCCGGGAACAACGGTAGAGTTTATCGTACAGGCTAGTGATCCCGAAGAAATGCCGCTTGAATTTAAAATACACGGCCAGAAATGGCAAAG
>DATFKV010000114.1:0-6184 GCA_035268465.1 Cryomorphaceae bacterium
CATCGATAATCAGGTAGGGCAAGCATCAACTTCTTGCGGGCAAGAAATATACGACTTTTGATGGTCCCGATAGGAAGATTCAACTTTTCGGCTATCTCTTTGTATTTAAATCCTCGATTGTACATCTGAAAAGGTACTCGATATTCATCGTCCAATCTATCAATCTCCATTTTGATCTGATCGTGAGAAATGACACTTTCAGGGTTTGTATCTCCTTTGGTAGTAGCCGCTGTATTTATGTAGTATTGCTCGTCGGTCTTATCAATAATCGTATTCGCTCTTACTGCTTTCCGGTAATTATTGATAAATGTATTTCTCATAATGGTATACAACCACGCTTTGAGATTTGTGCGAGCCTGAAATTTGTCTCTATATGTTAAAGCTTTCAAGTAGGTCTCTTGCAAGAGATCATTGGCAGCTTCATCATCGTTTGTAAATCCGTATGCAAAAGACTTGAGTGACTTTTGATAGGTAATTAGGAGTTTATCGAAATCGTAGTTGCTCATTGCTTCTGATTTTTGTAGTGCTGTTTAACAAATGTAGTGAATAGTTAAACAAAACAAAGGTGTTATAGTGTTAAACTCTCACAACAAAATGTGCGCCACGGAAAAGGAAAAGACTTTATCTCTTGACAACAAGCTGTATAGCTGCCGAAAAACTTGTTTAAGAATACGCGAATATACTTAAACAATTAAACGGGAGTATCGAGAAATGCCTTGAATTCAGGCAAGGATTGATTGTAGACCAGTCTTTCGGACTTCAATATCTCGCTTTCGTCTCCCAACCTATTGCTCAGTATAATCTTTTGATTGGGGAAATGATCGAGAAGATTTTGTAGAAGTTCGTTTACACTTCCGGGATCGCTCATACTCATGGTCGCGGTCACTATATAATCGGCCGGATTCTGTTCATTCACTTTTAAGACATCAGCCAGCGGAACTGACTGCCCCAGATAAATGACTTTATGACCTGATTTCTGAATAAGGTAATTGTAAAAAAGCAGTCCCAACTCGTGGAGCTCTCCTTCCGGCAAGAAAAGAAGGAATTTTTTTGCTCCTTCCTTTCCATTCCTTCCCTGCCCATCTATTGCCACAATCAGTTTTTGCCTGATGAGGTTGCTGATAAAATGCTCTTGTGCAGGATTAATGGCTCCCGCTTGCCACAAAACTCCTACCTTTTTAAAAAAGGGATATACGATATTCAAAATCGTTTGCTCGAATCCCAATCGCAGGGTACAGTTGGAAAGAATTCTTTCAAACCTTTGCTCATCAACTTGTACCATAGAAATGACCAAACTTTCTATTTGCAGGTCCTCTTCTATTTCCTCCGAAGAAATCTCGATAACTTTTTGGTGAAGTTCCTCGGCAGATAGCCCCACAATTTTGGAGATTTTCATCCCATAATTGTTGAGAATTGAAATATTGAGAATCTTTTTCAGCTCCTCATTGGTGTAGTATCTGATATTGGTTTCGGTGCGACTTGGCGCAATAATTCCGTATCGCTTTTCCCAAATGCGAAGGGTGTGGGCTTTTATACCCGAAATACGTTCAATGTCTTTAATGGAATATCTTCCCATCACAATTGATTCAACTGCCATAATACGACCGTCTAACGTTGAGCTTCAGTTTAATGTTTAATGAGGCGCCCTCCTAGGTTAAACAAAATTACAAAAGCCACCTTACATAATCCGGATTTTCATCCGTTATAAAATCTATCATCGTTAATTTTGAACGTGGATTTAACTGAGAAGATCAAATTGCTTCCTCGAAAGCCGGGAGTTTATCAATTCAAAAACTCCGAGGGAGTTATTATCTATGTAGGAAAGGCAAAGAGCCTGCGAAATCGAGTAAACTCATACTTCATGAAGCATGGCGGACACTCAGGTCGGACACGTGTCATGATCAGAAGAATTGTAGACTTTTCCTTTATCGTCGTAGAATCGGAATTAGACGCTCTGCTTCTGGAAAACAACCTCATCAAAAAGTACAATCCCCGCTACAATGTGGCATTAAAGGATGACAAGACCTTTCCTTGGCTTTGCATCAAGAATGAACGGTTTCCAAGTATTTTCCCTACTCGAACTAAATTTAAAGATGGTTCGGAATATTTCGGACCCTATGCTTCGGTAAAAACAATGAAGACCCTTCTGAAACTGATCAGAAGGATCTATAAAATCAGAACATGTAAATACGATCTCAGTCCTGCCAATATCGAAAAGGGAAAATTTAAAGTTTGTTTGGAATACCATATTGGCAATTGTCTTGGCCCTTGCGAGGGAAAGCAAACTGAGGAGGATTACATGACCCAGATTAAAGACATTCGAGAAATTATCAAAGGGAATGTCTCAGGAGTGATCGCGCACTTAGAATCTCGAATGAAGTTCCATTCCGAAAAGCTCGAATTTGAATTGGCTCACGATATCAAAGACAAAATCGACCAGTTGAACTCGTACAAAAGCAAGAGCACGATCGTGAATCCCGCGGTGGGCAACGTGGATGTTTTTGGTTTGGTAACGGATCTTCACAATGCTTATGTCAATTTCATGAAGGTGGTGGACGGCTCCATCATTCAAAGCCATACGATGACCTTCAAAAAACGCTTGGATGAAAGCGACGAAGAACTTATCACCCAAGGAATCGCTGAGATAAAAGCAGAGTACGACTCGCTTTTCAAAGACATTCTTGTGAGTGCGAAACCCAATGTCCACCTGGAAGAATATCGATTCACGGTTCCTCAAAGAGGTGACAAAAAGAAGCTACTTGAGCTCTCGGAGCGCAACGCGAAATACTACATGATGGATCGGCACAAGCAGACCAAGTTTGCGGATCCCGAAAAACACACGGAGCGCATAATGGAGCAGATGAAGAAAGACTTGCACCTGAGTGAAGCCCCGACCCACCTGGAGTGTTTTGATAATTCCAACTTTCAAGGAACCAATGCGGTGGCCGCCTGCGTCGTTTTCAGAAACGGTAAACCCAGCAAAAAAGAATACCGTCATTTTAACATCAAGACGGTAGAGGGACCCGATGACTTTGCCAGCATGAAAGAAGTCGTTTATCGCCGTTATAAGCGGTTGCTGGAAGAGGGGGAAGATTTGCCGCAGTTGATCATCGTTGATGGAGGCAAGGGTCAGCTCAGCTCTGCCCTAGAGAGTTTGGACCAATTGGGAATTAGAGGAAAGGTGGCCATCGTGGGTATTGCCAAAAGGCTCGAAGAAATATTCTATCCCGGTGACACTGCTCCCCTTTATGTCGATAAATCGAGCGAAACGCTGAAAGTTATTCAACATGCCAGAAACGAGGCCCACCGTTTCGGGATAACCCACCATAGAAACAAAAGGAGTAAAGGAGCTATCCAAACGGAACTTACTTCTATACCGGGAATAGGCGAAGCCACAGCTCAGCAACTTCTAAAACGATTTACTTCGGTAAAGAGAATCAAAGAGACCTCACTAGAGGACATCGCCGGCGAAATCGGCCCATCCAAAGCGAAAGCTTTAAGAACTTGGTTTGACGCTTAGGGTGCCAATCGATCCGCAAGAATTCGGATTTCGACTACCGGCGAAATTTTTTGGTAGATGATGTTGTAAACAGCCTCTGCGATAGGCATGTCCACCTCCATTTTTCGATTGAGATCGTACACACTTTGGGTGGCGTAATAACCTTCTGCCACCATCTCCATTTCGAGATGCGCGGTCTTCACGGAATAGCCCTTGCCCAGCATATAACCGAACGAACGATTTCGAGAAAACTTGGAATAACCCGTGACTAGCAAATCACCCAAATAGGCGGGTTCTTTGACGTCGCGGTGGAAAGGATTGATCTTATCGAGAAAACGCTCCATTTCCATAATGGCGGCCGACATCAAAATGGCTTGAAAATTATCGCCATAACCGAGACCGCCACATACCCCTGAAGCAATGGCATAAATATTTTTGAGAACTGCGGCAAGCTCAGCACCAAACAAGTCCTCACTAATGCTCGTCTTCATGAAACGAGCGGAGAGCATTTCGGCCATCATCTTTGCATTGTTTTCATCCATACAAGCCAAGGTGAGGTAAGAAAGTCGCTCCATAGCAACTTCTTCGGCATGACAAGGGCCGCATATCACTCCGATATTGTCGTAAGGAAGTCCAAATTCTTTGTTGAAATATCGTGCAGGAATAGATTGGGCCTCCGGAATGATTCCTTTGATGGCTGAAAAAAGAACCTTCCCTTTAAAGTCTGATGGGGTCAAATCTTTTAAAGAGTCATGCACGAAAGCAGAAGGAATGGCTACGATTAATACATCTGACTGTTTAACTATTTCCTTAACGTCTGTTGATAAATGGAGTTTAGCCGTATCAAACTGAACTGCCCTCAGGTAGTTGGGGTTGTGATTAAAGTTCTTGATGTGATTAACGGCGTCCTCATTTCTCATCCACCAGTTGAGGTGGCTGTTTTTTTCAGAAAGGACTTTGGCTAAAGCCGTGGCCCATGAGCCTCCTCCGATTACTCCTATGCGTTTGTCGATTGCCATTCTTTTTTGCGGTGGATAAAGATAGGAATGTTCTTAGATTCGAGTTTTGAAATGAAATTGCAGATGAGTATCCCCAGATTTTTTCTTCCCGCGTCCTTGTCATTAATCATCCTTGCTGCCTGCAGCGAAAGCGATGTATCCTCCAAAGAGCAGAGTTTATTTGACGATCCAACCATTGTAAAAATTTACGAATCAGCCCATCGAGGTGATTCTGTGGCTCTTGCTTCTTACGCTGAATCAGAAACGGCCGCTTACCGTATGGCTTATGCCCGGCTGATGGGCTCAAGAATTCCCCGAGAAGCTCCGGACGTTTTGGAAGATTTGCTCATGGATCCTATTCCATATGTGAGACTTTATGCGGCGTTTGCAGTTGGTCAAATTGGCAACGAGAAATCTCTTCCCGCTCTGGAAAAAGCATTTAAAAAGGCGACAATCCCCGAAATCAAAGCAGAACTTTTGGAAGCCATTGGAAAGAGTGCCGACGAAAATGCCATGGAATTTCTGGTGACTCACAATCCGAATACGGCCATCGAAGAGGCCGGTAAAATTTGGGCGGTATATCGAGGCATGCGAAAGGGGTTGTTAGAAGAAAAACATCTGGAAATCGTAGTGGCACACCTTAACTCAAACGAGGATGAAACGCGGCTGGCAGCGGCCAACATTCTTTTCCGACAGAAAGATTTTGACCTTTCCGCTTTCGCAGAAGAAATCTTTCAAAAAGCGAAGAAAGAAAGAAACAATGAAGTCAAAGCCACTCTGGGTTATGCACTGGCAAGAACCACCTTCGCCAAACAATTTGCCTTGGAGGTCTTGGGATCTGATGACAGTCCCCTGCTCCGAAGCATTGCACTCATGGCCTTGCCAAATCCCGAAGAGCATCTGAATCTTTTAGAGGATGCCCTCATCAGCGATTCGCCTTGGTTGGCTATGACGTCGGCCAAAATACTTAACTCAATAGACTCATTTTCCCCTGCGAGCTCAACCACCGCTACGGCCCGCACGAGCGAAATCCCGGAAGTGGCAGCGCTGGTATCACTGGCTTTGCTTAAAACAGATTCCGTCAAGGGAAAAGAATTTTACAACCAGGCATGGGATCGATTGGAAAATCCTGTAAAACGCGCTGTCTTACTAGGTATTTGGTCTGAACTCCCCGACGGCTTGGACACCTTAGAAAGCTATCTCTTCGAGAACGGTCCATTGGGTACCTCAGCAGCAACGGCCTATATCGCCGGGATGAACAATTACTCCGATTGGGGCGAAAACTTTGTCGACCATGCAAAAAGAGCATTTAATGAAGGTCTGCTTTCGCAAAGTATTCTCTTCGCCGAGGCTTTACGAACACAAGGTGATAAAGAACTCATCTCCTCAGAAATTCTGCTCGAAGTTTTGGAAAAATTTGACCGGCCCGAATTCGTAGAAGGCTATCAGTCCATCGCCACCACCCTGAAAGAAAATTACGGAATTGAAAAACCTCCACTTTCTATTGAACATCCTGCAATAGATTGGGAAATGGTAAGAGCTCTCGGGCAAAAACCCACATTAGCTGTGTATATTGATGGAGAAGAATATGCCATGAGTCTGGTACCTGAAGATGCCCCTTCGAGCGTTTCACACATTGCCAATTTGGCTATGGAAGGCTTTTACGACGGAAGCTATTTTCACCGTA
>DATFKV010000115.1:0-4146 GCA_035268465.1 Cryomorphaceae bacterium
AATGAAAGCGGATGGGTAAGAATAAGGTTCGTGGTAAACTGCCGCGGTGAGTCGGGGAGATTTCGAATGATCTGCTCAGACGAACACTACGAATCAAGAGAATTCGATGCGCGAATAACCGATCAACTCATGGCCATCACCAAATCCTTGGATGGGTGGAAGCCCCTGCCTGATTCAGAGAATCCCGATGAATATTACCAGTATCTGGTTTTCAAAATTGAAAATGGAGACTTAATCGAGATTTTACCATGAAATACTTCTGTTTCACTTTTATGATCATATTCTGCTGGAAAGCAAAAGCTCAACCCAACTGCAACGCGTATTTGTATCAAGGCGATACCCTTAAATACGAAGCATGCAGAGTCGCGGAAAAGCGAGCAGGGCATTATCAATTTAGCCGCGCCTACCAAGAGTTTTTGGACGAAGCATTGGCCATCGATTCCACCTTTGCCTATGCCTACAAAGTGAAATCTACCGCCTACCTCAAAAGCGGCGACTTTGTGACTTGGAAAAAGTTAATTGACAAAGCGGTGGAGCATGACCCCGAAGGAGAACTGTTTTACCGAGGTTGGTGTCGGTACCAATTCTTTCGCGACTACGAGGGGGCCATCGCTGATATAGAACTGCTTGATAGTTTAGTGGATTACGATATCGGCTTTGGCCAAAATGGTGATTACCACTTGGAGATAACCAGAGCGCTCTGCTATAAAGCCATTGGGCAACCTGAAAAGGCCATTGCCATTATCGAAAAAAAACTGAGTGACCCGAGCTATTTTGCAAGTCCTTACGATTACTTGCACTTGGGTGTAGTGTACTTGGAAATGGGACAATTAGACAAGGCTATTGAAGCATTTAAAGTTCAAGAAATCGAAAACGATTTAGCCGAGAACCGCTATTACATCGCAATAGCATATCGCGAAATGAATCAACCGGAGCAGTGTATTCGTAATTTGGAATTGGCAAAGGAGCTTTATCTGGCTGGTTCAAAAATGTTTGACCCTTACACCCAGCATATGGACAAAGTTTATTTCAAGGAGATCGAACAGGCAATAAGGAACTCCATACACTAAGTTTGATTCTCTGATTTTCAAAATAAAAAAAGGCCACATCAATAGCAGCCTTTCCGGTTTCTTAGATCCAAATTGATTTCTATTCCAACACCACTCTAGAACGGAATACATGTCCGTCAGTATCGGTTAGCAACAAGAAATACATGCCTGCAACGGGGTCTTCAATCTCAATCTTTACTTGACGTTGTCCTATTCGATTCTTAATGACTCGAATTTGCTTACCTACCGCATCGTAAAGGGATATGTCAACCAAGCTCGTGCCCTCGGGGCAATCGATGGTAATGTTTCCTCTGGAGGGGTTTGGATAAATCAGGAAACCATTCTCATCCGCTGCATCACCCACACCAAGTGGTAGGATATTCAAAAAGGTGCTGAATTCCGGAATGCACACATCGGCCGAAGTCGAAACGGAAACCTCAAAAATCCCGGAAGTTGAATAGGTATGCTCCACTTCGGTTGATGTGGTTTCAATGCTGTTTCCATCACCAAAATCCCAGTTCAAAACACCGGAGCCATCAATTGCGGCCGAGAATGAAATAGGCTCTCCTACGGTCGCGCTCCCTGATATTCCTATGCCTGAAATGCCACTTTCTTGTGTTTCCAAAGTTTCTTCATGAACATTGGTACCAAATATATTGGAGGCCGCTAATGAAATCGCGTATTCGCCCCCTTCATCAAATATGTGTATGGGGTTTTGGAGTGAAGATGAACTTCCGTCGCCAAAATTCCAATTCCACGTATTGGGCAAATTAGTAGAATTATCAATGAACTGGTAAACTCGCTGACACTCATCCAGAACCGCCCAAGTAAAGGCGGTTTCAGGAGCTTCATCAATGGGTGATATCAAGACTGAAAAGTCAATAGCTCGTCCTAAGCTGAGTGAGCAATCATTAATAAAGTTATTGTCAATCATTACCCTGAAACGAAGTGGTTGCCCCATCACCGCGCCTGAAGGAGTCGTAAAACTCGATTGGATAGGACCATTGGCACTGCCCTCATAAATCGTTTCGTTTGTGGTAAAAACACCATCATTGTTGAAGTCAATTTGAGCTTTCACCGCAGTGTAGGTCATGAAAGTAAAATAAGAAATCTCAAAAGAACTTTCTTCACCTACGTTGAGTTCTGACAAAATATTACAAGTCAGATCGAGGTAATCCTCATTGTCTTGGAGGCTGTTATTTGACTCACCATTCACTGAAACCTCTAAAAAATACAGATTGAAATAGGGATTAAACACTTGTGGTTCACAAATGGCAGGGACGGGTCCTCCTACTGCCAAAATCTCAATTAGCTGTTCAGTAGAATTGCATTCGCCACTCTCGCAAACCGTAAGACTGACGGTGTAGGTACCCGCTTCAGTATAGGTATGGGATGGATTCTCATCCGAGGAAGTAGTGCCATCTCCAAAATCCCAAAGAATGGTTGAGGGAGAATTGGTGGATTGGTTTTCAAATGCGACGATCCCACTGCAAGATGCTTCATCGGCAATCGCTTCAAAAAATGAACAAGGAGTATCATCAACTTCAACGGTAACGGGCACTGTCAATAATGGATTCCCGGGGGCATTTGATAAAATCTGTATGGGAAATTCATAAGTGCCTTCTTCTAACCCTGAGACGGGAATGTAGAGTTCTACCTGAACGGTTTCTCCGGACGCTACTTCGTAACTCACGTCAGACTCGAATCCGATCTCGGCGGCAAAATCCTCAACAAATGTCTCGAAGATGCTTTGCATTGTTTCGACCTGAGTGCTGAAGGATGAATTCCCGGCAAATAGTAAATAGTAAATCCTATTGCTGTTGTTTAGTCCCGAAACGCTGTGATCCTCATTTGACGTTGACGTCAAAAATTCATGGGTTAGACTCGGGCTGTCTTCAATAATAATGAGATGGTTGATGGAAGGGTCAAAGGTAGACGAAGTACTTGTATAAAAAGCCTTGTAATCAATTCCACCAAAGGAGAAATCCAAATCCCCCCCTTGGTTAGTACCCGAGCCGTCGGCACCGAGGTTTCCGGTAATCCTGAAAAATTCGACATCAGACATATCGGCTGATAGTACAAACAGACCCGGCACTTTTCTCGTGAAGTATCTTGAGTTTTCTCCGAAAGCAGAAGATTCAGTGATGAGTCCGGTTGTATACGCTATCGAGTTTTCCAAATTGGTATTCAAATAATTACCCCCGTCATACATATCTCCTCCTCCATCTCCGATATTGTTGCCGAACTCACCACCTGAAAAGAAGTATATATTGGGTATCTCATCGGTGATTTCAGTGTAATTTGTATTGATCTCCAGCAGCAAGTCTTCAAGTGATCGACTATTTTGACTTCCGATGGTAAATTCCAGTAAGGCCTCGCCCGTGTTGGATACATCTAAAGTCACCATTACCGAATCGGCGCACGCCGTGACATCTACCACGGGATTTTCCGGAGAAACCACAATTACCGGCGCACCTGCCGCTGAACCTGCCAGATTAACGGAGAAATCCCCTGCGTTTGTGATAAGCTGAAGTATTTCTGAGTGATCACCTGATTCCAAAGGTGAGTATGTCACAAAAAGGGTGTCATTGGAATAGGCTTCAATCGTCAAGCTGCTGGCTGACACAGCAAAGAAACCGTCGGGCAATGATGCCTCAACCGTCAAGATTTCGCAACCCTCATTGAAAATGACGAGCGTATCCATCGCGACTTGTCCATTAAAGATAGGTGGAAACACAATTTCATCAGAACTGATCGATGGCAAAGGTTCACCCGTCACTTCAACGGCAATTACGTAATCCAGCGTGGTATTGTCAGGGTCATTGGTTTGAAAGGTGATATCCGTAAAGTAGTCTCCCGCCAGCATTCCATCCGCGTCTGTGGTTACAGTAATCTCTACAGACCCGGAAGGAGGAATATTAAGTGGAAATTCCGTATCGAAAATCAGTTCGCCGTCAGTAAATGAGCTCAAGTATGATAGCGCATTGCCGATGAGTTGAGCGTGAACATCCTGATAAGCCCAGAAATCAAAACCCAAATAAATCATTCTTCCACTTCCGACTTCCACTTCAAAGATCGGATTCAACCCTTGGTATTC
>DATFKV010000116.1:0-5686 GCA_035268465.1 Cryomorphaceae bacterium
GACCGACTACTACGGCATCGAATCCGACTACGGAACCATGGCCGATTTTCAAGAGTTTCTCGACGAAGCCCACACCCGCGGCATCCGCGTCATTCTCGACTACGTGATGAACCACAGTTCGAGTCAGCACCCTTGGTTTAACCAATCGCAAAGCAGCCAGAACGACTTTCGCGACTGGTACATTTGGTCCGAGACCGACCCCGGCTTCGAAGGGCCCTGGGGGCAAAACGTTTGGCATTGGTCCAATGGTTCTTACTATTATGGATTGTTTTGGGGAGGCATGCCCGACCTCAATTACGACCATCAGCCCGTGCGCGACGAGATGATGGACATCGCCCAATATTGGATCAACCTCGGGGTGGATGGCTACCGACTCGACGCCATCAAATACCTCGACGAGGACGGTGCCATTTTGGAGGGCACTCCCGAAACCTTCGAAATCATTGAAGAACTCAATGATGTCGTGACCGCCGCCGATGAGGACGCCGTGCTAGTGGGAGAGGTGTGGTCCAATACGGCATCGGTCGTACCATATGTTATCAATGACCGCTTGGACCTCTGCTTTGAATTTGACCTTGCGGGCGCCATCTTGAATGCAGTGGATGCCGATGCGCCGGGTTCGTTTTACAGTCAACTTTCCACCATTCAGGCGGCCTACCCGAAATTGCAGTACGCCACTTTCCTCACCAATCACGACATCAACCGCGTTTTCGATCAACTCGACAACGACGAGGCCAAGATGAAGCAAGCAGCCGCCATTTACCTCACGCTTCCCGGTGTTCCCTTCATCTATTACGGCGAGGAACTCGGTATGGAAGGAACGGGTGCCGATGAGATCAAGCGTCGCCCCATGCAGTGGTCGGCTGCCGCCAATGGTGGATTTACCAACGGCAGTCCTTGGATTGGCCTCGGCAGTAATTTCACCACCAACAACGTGGCAATGATGGAGGAAGAACCGAATTCGCTCTTGAATTTCTACAAAGAATTGATTCACCTGCGCAATGACTTGACGCCGCTGCGTCGCGGTTATGCTTTGCCCCTTTACGGAACTGCCGATTCTGTGCTTCACTTTATTCGCATTTATGAAAATGAAGCCGTTGCCACAGTGATCAATTTGGGAGATGCTCCTGCCACAGTAGCCATGGATTTACCGATTTCTACAATCACGGCAGGTGATTATGTGGTGACTGATATGCTGGCAGAAACCATTTTGAATGATCTCGGCGTTTCTGGCAACGGGAGTTTTAGCGGCTGGAGTCCGGTTGAGGAAATCGCTCCGGGCGAGGTGAAGATATTTTTCATTGGTAGTGACTCACCTTTGAGCTTGACTCAGGTCCTGAAGGAGAATACTCAGTTGGAGCTCTATCCCAATCCCGCAGAAGAGGTTATTTTTCTCAAAAGTGAATCGGCCGAATTCATCGGGAGCTATCAGATTTTCGATGCATCGGGAAGGCTTTTAAAAAGCGCTTCGGCTTGGGGTTCGACCCTCACTATACCCGCGGGAGATTTGGGACGTGGCATCTATTTTATCAGGACTGATACCAATAAAGGCTCACTGGTAAAGCGGTTTGTGGTGCAGTAGCTTCAGATACAAAGCTCGATCTACGCAGGACTAAATACGATTTTCTAAAAACTAAACGCCACCTTCAAATTCACCCTTCGTTGGGTCAGGAAATTAGGTACACCGTACTGCCTGCCACTCGACTCTTGAATCCAGCTGTAGCTGATGGTATTGTTGATGCCCAAGAGATTCCACACTTCCAATGAGACAACCGCACTCTTGAAATTTTTGAAGAGGCCCTTGTCAGGGTTCTTAGGCATGAGGTCCTTCGAGAAGCCGATGTCGACGCGGCGGTATGCTCGGTAGCGCTCCGTGTCTTTGTAGCGCTCGTTGTCGGGAGGCCCGAAGGGTAGACCCGAACCGAAGAGCACACTCAAGTGAACCTTAAAGCTTGGGATACTTGGCATCTCGTCTTGGAAGAACATGCTGAAAAATACCAACTGATCGGTAGGGCGGGGGATATATCCCGGAAATCGTGTAATGGTATCGACCGGAACGTTGTTTTGGGTAAAACCCGGAGAGATGATTTCGCCATCGCTATTGTAAATCTCGTAATAGAAATCGTTGAGCAGGTCTTCTTCAGTTCTCAGAAAACTCAGGCTGGCCCAAGATTCAATTCCGGGGATGAACTCTCCGTGAATCTTCGTATCCAATCCTACGGCATATCCCACGGCATCGTTTGTTCCGTAGTAGCGAAGGCGAATGTTGTCAATTTCGTAAGGCACCAAGAAATCGTAGTCTTTATAGTAGGCCTCGGCAATGAATTTAAACGGGCGATTCCAAAGTTGGAAATTCACATCGGCACCAAGCACATAGTGGATGGCTCGCTGTGCGCGGATGTCGGGATTGAGCGTTCCGTCCAATTCTCGCAACTCGCGGTAAAAGGCAGGTTGGTAGTAGAAACCCGAACTGAACCTAAAAACTACATCCCGAGTTAAGGTGGTGCTGTCATTGATTTGCTTGTCCCACTTTGGCTTCCAGGCGATCGTTCCCCGCGGACTGAATACCGTTTCGTTGTTGAAATCCCAGTAGTTCACCCGCACCCCTGCAGTTGCTGTTATTTGGCTTTCGTTGTCAAGAAGGATATCCCAACTGTTTTGAACGTATCCCATCAATCGATTCGAAGTAATCTGACTGTTCCCCTTAATGACATCATTGAGAACGATCTCATTGGTGGGATTGATGGGAGTAGAATATCCCGCTGAGTCGATATAGCTCCATTCGCTGAGTCTGTCGCTGATGTCTTCGCCTCGCCAAGTGAATCCCCATTGGAGGTATTTGTTTTCCAAAGTTTTAAATCCTCGGTGCTGTAAGCTATATACCCGGGCGTCCAGACGGTTTCGGGCGTGCTCCAGAAAGGAACCAACCCCGCGATTTCTTACCACATCACCGAACTCGTCATCGCCCAAGTCTCTCTCCAGCTCGTCCAGAAAGTATTGTCCCAAAATGTCGAAGGTCTCATTTTCAAAGGTTCGGAATGCCGATGCGGTAAATTTTAGTCGAGTCGAGTTGTCGGGTTTGTATTCGGTAGAAAGGGCGCCGAAGAAGGTTTCGAAAGAAGTGACTTCTTGTCCTTCAAAAAATACAGTAAAACGCAGTGCCTCATTGAAACTTCCGAATTGGGTTTCGCGCGTGGACGGCACGAATTTGAAATTGTTGTTGGAATAATTTCCCAAGAACTGAACCTCCCATTTTTCGTTTAGGTCGTAAGTCCAGTAAGTTTGTACATCGGTAAAATCGGGTTGGTAATCCCCTTGGGTATCGAGACTTCCCAAAATATATTGATTGGTAAGGTATCGCACCCCCGAAACCTGAGTGAAGCGGTTGTCTTTGGAGGCGCTTTCCAGCGAAAGTGATCCTCCGAGCAGGCTGGCACTCGCACTTCCGCCAAAGCGCTTGGGCTTTTTGTATTGGATATCGAGCACTGAACTCATGCGGTCACCGTAGCGTGCATCAAATCCTCCCGCGCTGAAATTGATCGTTCCCACCATATCGGGATTTGGAAAACTCAAGCCTTCTTGTTCACCCGACCTGGCCAAAAATGGTCGGTAGACTTCAATGTCGTTAACATATACCAGGTTCTCGGCGTAGCTTCCCCCACGCACGCTGTAATTGGAGCTCAGCTCATTGTTCATCCGAACCCCCAACTGAGAGGTCAGGACACTTTCTATCCCTTGCTGAACGGTAGGCGAGATTTTGATGTCTTTAATGGGAACCTTATCCATTGGGGAGGTTCTGGAACGATCATCGATTATTTCGACGCCTTTGATCTCGATGTACTCCAACCGAAAGTTGACAACACGAGTTTCTCCCGCTGTGAGGTTCAGTTTTTCTTCTTTTCCTACAAAAGACGTGTGAGTCGTTTCCAGCAATATGTCATTTCCCGGAAGGAGATCAAGTTTGTACCTGCCGTAGCGATCAGTGAATGTACCTTCGCCTTGACTTCGCACATAGACATTGGCAAATTCAATGGGATTACCTTCCCGATCGGTAATTTTTCCTTTTACAGTAGCCTTTTCTTGAGCATAAGCTCCGAGAGAAAAGACACAAAGCAGCAAGGTGCCTAAGAGAAAACGAGTATGCACAGTCAGAAACAGATTCAATCAATTCGCAAACATAACTGAATTGATCGAAGTTTTATTGTCCGCCGCGTTTTCTGTCTGATTTAAAGTCGCCGCGCTTCCATGCTTTGATAAATTGAGACCAAGCCACGGGATTCAGCACATTGATGGGAGGCGCTTGACCCGCGTAATAAATTTGCTGCTGATATTGCTGCATGCTGTACTTGAAGGTTTCACCACCACTGGGCATAGCTGCATCCATTCGGGCTATCATATCGGCTTGAGCCAAGTTTCGTTGTGCGCGGTCAAAATCGGTTTCAGGAACTTCCATATCGAGGAAGGCTTGCTTGAACTGCTCTCGAGTAGGCCACGGGTAAATTACCGTTTCTCTAAGGGTGATAGTGTCCTTGTCCAAAATCTGGATGAGCGAATACCGATTGGTAGTCAGCGTATCAGGAATGATGAATCGTGCACGCTCGTAGCCGATGGATGAAAAAAGAATGGAATCTCCCTTTTGTGCCACAAATGAAAAATAGCCGTAATAATCGGTCATCGTTCCTTTGTCTGTGTTTTCGATGAGAACATTGGTAAAAGGAACGGGGCTCAAACTATCTCCCGTTATGACTACTCCTGAAAATTGGATAAGATCGTCGTCTCTATCTTGGGCGCGCAGCGAAGATGTTCCCGCGAGAAACAAGAGAAAGGAAAAGACCGCGATGAAATAACTTTTGTGCATATTCTTCAAAAATAACGGTTTTTAAAGGGACTTAGTTGTAATAAGTCGAAATTAACGGATGTTCTCAAATTTCTTTGGTTTAAAAAGCATTCTTCGGGTATTTGATTGTGAAAATTCACCCTGCTAAAAGTTGTTTAGCGTTTTCGTTCTATTCGCAGTATTTTAGACGTCTGTTAAATCGGACACCATGAGATCATTTTATTCAGTTTTACTTTTTTCTTTTTTTTCGGCCTCTCTTTTCGCGCAGCCGGTCATTGATCAAGATAATTTCATTACGGTGGGAGATGTGTTTGAATACGTGCAATACACCAATGCTGCAACGTCTAATTTGGAAATCATACCCGATGGAGGCCAGGACTTGACGTGGGATTTTAGTGAGTTGGTTGGACAATTTGTCGCTACTACCGATTCTTATTATCCATTGGATTCTACTCCCGACTTATTCAGTCTGTTCTTCGGAAGTCCTTTTATTGCCGGGCAAAATTTGTCAACTCACGCACTTGAATTGGCCGTTCTGGATTTCGAGCTGCCCTTGCCCCTGCAGGTAGAGGAGGCCTATCAGTTTTACCGAACGGATAGCGAAGGCTATTTCATAACGGGTAATGCCGCAGAGGTAGAAGGCCTGCCTCTGATTTCCATTTACGATACACTGGATGTCGTTTACTCTTTTCCATTGTCATTCGGCGATATGGATACCAATTCGTTCTATTTCTTAACCGATGTGCCGAGTTTGGGTACCGTGGGTCAATCCGGTTTGCGTTCTAAAAATGCTGACGCGTGGGGTGAATTGATCTTGCCCAACGCATCTTACAATTGTTTGAGAGTTCG
>DATFKV010000117.1:0-5142 GCA_035268465.1 Cryomorphaceae bacterium
CTATGGTGAAGTGAGCCTTTTGCCCAAGCTTTCAGTAGACGATCGTCCCGATATTGAAGATTTTCTTGCCACCGTGCTCTCAGACTGGGAGAAAGGAAGAGAAACAGCAAGTCTTGAAAATTGGCCATCGGTCAGGTTTGCCCTCGAAGTGGCACAGTACTCCCTCCGTTCTCAAAACCCATTTGTCTTGTTTCCTTCTGACTTCTCTCAAAAAGGAGAAGGAATAGAAATAAACGGGCTGGTATGGATGGGATCCAAAAGCGAAATGAAAACCCGCATCCGCGAAAAACTCGAAGACGGTTATCGGTGTATCAAACTTAAAATCGGCGCCATCAACTTTGAGGATGAAATGGAATTGCTCCATGCCATAAGGGCGGAATACTCGGCTGAAGAAATAGAATTAAGGGTAGATGCCAACGGTGCCTTTTCGCCAAAGGATGCCTTGGAAAAATTGAAACGGCTCTCTGATTATGCTCTACATAGTATTGAGCAGCCGATCAAGCAAAATCAGTGGGACGAGATGGCGAGACTTTGTGAAAGTACCCCATTGGATATTGCTTTGGACGAAGAGCTCATCGGAATAACTTCAAAAGCTGAAATGGAAAGAATGCTTGAATCTATTCGACCTCAAGCCATCGTAATCAAACCCGGACTTGTAGGAGGATTGCAAATGACTGAAGGGTGGATAAAATCAGCTGAAAAAATCGGCGCTTATTGGTGGATTACCTCTGCATTGGAGTCCAACATAGGGCTTAACGCCATCGCCCAATTCACCGCTACATATCAGTCCGACCTGCCGCAAGGCTTGGGGACGGGACAGCTCTACACCAACAATATTCCATCTCCGCTTTGCACACGAGGTCGCTACCTTCATTATCTGGAAAAAGAAAAGTGGCAGCTTCCACCAAAACTGTGAATCCGTTTTTGAAATATCGAGGTATTTGGCTCAACGGACTCTTCATCGAAACTCCCGAGCTGGATGGCCTAAAGGGAAAAGATTCATTCGAAGAAGAAGTCATTTCTTATTGCCAACAGCTTTTTGATGAGTCAGCCTTTATTTCTATTCAAACTTCAGGATCTACCGGTACTCCTAAAGAATTGGAATTTCCGAAATCGGCATTAATCCAAAGTGCTGCGGCTACCAATGATTACTTTCATCTGAATTCAGAGAGCAGGGCTTTACTTTCGCTTCCGCTAAACTACGTAGCGGCAAAATTGATGGTGGTTCGAGCCATTACAGGAGAGTATGATCTCGTGACGATAAAACCAACATCCAATCCGCTGAAAGACCGGAAGGAAGCCGTCTGCTTTATCCCGATGACTCCCCATCAAGTAAAGTCAGTTCTGGCAGAGTCGCCTGAAGCCTTTGACCACGTGGCAACCGTTTTGCTCGGAGGCGGAGAAGTTTCGATTGAACTTAAAGCTGAGTTGCTAAAGCAAAAACCTACTTTTTACATGGGATTTGGAATGGCTGAAACACTCACCCACATTGCCTTGAGCAAAATCGGAGAAGCTGTCGAAACTATTTACACCACCCTTCCCGACGTGTCAATCGATCGAGACGAGCGGGGCTGCCTGATCATCAATCGTCCGGGAGTTACGCACGGAAGTCTGGTCACCAACGATTTGATCGAGATCACGGAGGGAGGATTCAAATGGCTTGGTCGCACAGATAACCTCATCAATTCAGGAGGGATTAAGATCATTCCCGAAGAGGTAGAAAAACTGCTAAAACCAAATATCGATTCGAATTTCTTCGTAGCAGGAATTTCTGATCCGGTTCTGGGGCAAAAAGTTGCCTTATTCATTCAAGGAAGTGAAACGCCCGATTTGGATGCAATTGTCTTTTCTAAGCCTCATCAAAAACCAAAGAAAATCATTCACTTGGATAATTTCAGTTACACCGAATCAGGGAAGATTCAAAGACGCGAGACCATCAATCGCTGGATGGATGCTACCGCCGGCTGATGTAATTTCTCCAGCGTTCCAATACGGCGACCATATCGTCGGGCATGGCTGACTCAAAGTTCATCCGTTCTCCGGTATGGGGATGAGTGAGCTCTAATTTTTTGGCATGCAAGGCTTGTCTTGGCAGCAGGTCAAAATTATTCATGACGAACTGCTTGTATTTGCTAAACTGTGTTCCCTTGAGAATCTTATTTCCACCGTATTCGGGATCGTTAAAAAGCGGATGATTGATGTGCTGAAAATGAGCGCGAATCTGGTGCGTACGACCTGTTTCGAGCTTACATTCTACCAAAGTAACATAGGTCAGTCGTTCAAGCACTTTATATCTCGTTCTGGCCTCTTTGCCGTATTCTCCTTCCGGAAAAACCGTCATCACTTTACGGTTTTTTAAAGAGCGCCCGATGTGGCCCTCGATCATTCCGTCTTCTTCGATATCGCCCCAAGCCAAAGCCACGTAGCGACGGTCAATGGTGCGTTCAAAAAACTGCAAAGACAAATTAGCCAAGGCTCTTTCAGTCTTGGCAATGACCATCACACCCGTAGTATTTTTATCGAGGCGGTGCACCAAGCCGGGTCGGCCTGGAATGGCGCCTTTGGCCTCGGGTAAATTCTCAAAGTGGTGGATGAGTGCATTGACCATCGTCCCGGTATAATTGCCATATCCGGGATGGACTACCATATTCGAAGCCTTGTTCAGAATGATCATATGATCATCTTCGTAGAGAATATCCAACGGAATATCCTCCGGAATGAGTTCAATTTCTCTCTTCGGATAAGGAAGGACTATCGAAATATCATCGTCGGGCTTTACTTTGTAATTGGCCTTTACCTTTTGATCATTTACCCTGATGTTACCTTCTATGGCAGCATCCTGAAGTTTTGTTCTGGAAGTATTCGGAATGCGATCCATCAAGAACTTGTCGATGCGCAATGGCTCTTGGCCCGGGTCTGCCTGAATGCGGTAGTGCTCAAAAAGCTCTTCGTCGCTTTCGCTGTATTCTATTTCGTTATCGTTCAATGGAAAGTTTCTTTACACTATGGCGTCCCTGCGAATCTGATATTTGCAGAAGATAAATTCCAGGCACTAGATCGGATACATTCAAACGATTTGATACCCGATCTTGATCAATCAATCTACCGCTAATGTCGAAAATCGATACGCTCAATAAATCTTGGGTTTCGGTTGAAATGACGATGGCTTGATTTGCCGGATTGGGATAAATCCGCAATCCGGGAATCGCTGTCGGATTATTCGTGGAAGCCACTATATCTTGGTACCCTTCCGTAGTAAACAAAGGGTGAATCATTGTAGACGCCTGTGCTACTACAGAGGTCAATTGCCATCCATTGCCATCATCATAATAGAGGTTCCCCTCATTTCCTGAGGTATTCAGGTCAACTCCAACACGCAAGCCTGATGACTGAGTGGATTGCTGAAAACCCACAAAGAAAGTTCCCGAAGGAATAAAAACCGGTTCTTCGAATTGAAAAAGAATCAACTCTTGGTACTCCTCTTGGCCATAAACAAATTCATGAAGTGCCGAAGCCAATTCCGTACCCGGAACACCGCCCGCGTCTTCCCAAATTTTAATGGTAAAGGGGGTATTTTCAAAATTCAACCCGATCGGCATCGTATAAATCCGAAGCGCCCAGACCGAATCAGACTTAAAGTTGGTGTATCTCAGAGCCATTCTTGATCCATTTCCCGCAACGGCGTAACCTACTTCTGCAGAGCCATCATCGTAGGAGTAGTGGGTGTAAAATGATTGTTTGAACCGGAATGAATTATTGCTAACGGTTGGGCCAAAATCTGCAGTCCCCAGATTAATATTCACATCAAAAATCAATTCATCATCAGCCAATGAAGTTTCATAAGTGAATTGGTTTCCATCGTCGGTGAGCTGATGCGTATAATCGACCGTACTCTGGGCAGCAATAGGAGGTTCGTTAAAATTGGGCAAGATATCGGTTATCGTCCCTTGGTGAGATACGACGATTTCATTTCCCTCCAAAGTTCTGGGCCCGTCGTTGAGGTTCCTGAAGAGGACTTGAATATCTTCCCGCATTCGCTCAGAGGGGTCCACTTCATAATGCGAGAGAGGCATGGCTGAATAATCCTGCAAAAAAGAAATGGGCCCATCCACAAAAGCCACATCATTCACGATAGGATCATCGTTGATGCTGTTTTGATCGAGCCACACGTAATCCAAATTCCAAACGCTGTACAAGCCCTGAAGGAATGCGATGTTCCGAAATCGGAACTTAAATCCCTCCTTGAGGTATTTCGTATTGGTAATAGGAATGTAGACAAAACTAAAGTCTTCGGTGTTTGAAACATTAATAGTCGACCAAATCCAAAACCACTCATCCAATTCGGGCGCATAAAACTCAAGAATCAAAGAATCTGTTGTGGCACTCGGGCCAAAAAAAGATCTTCCCTTCGGTTGAAAATAGAAACTCAGACCTACACCGTCATCAATACCATAATCCAGATCTATGGGGCAAGAAGATAGGGTATCGGCAGGCCCTACTCCTGAGTCAAAAGAGTAGGGATAACCGACCTCATCGGTTCCGTCAAAACTTGCAACTCCTACGGTTGGAGCATTTATTGGCAAGCCATTGTTCACCGTTGCATTCCTAGCCTCCCATAAAACCGTATTACCCTCCTCGTTCCCGGGAAAGTAATCCGTGCTGAAATCATCGACAAAAGGAAGCTCAAGTAGAGCATCATCTTTTGCGTCATACTTCACTATTCTCTTTTTGGATACTGCCTTTTCGGTAATGATCGTAGCGGGATAGATCATTTCTTGAGCCAGCATTTGAAAAGGTAAAATTAAGGCGAGGAGGCAAAATAACTTATTGAAGTTCATCAGAAAATCGTATCAGTGGCTGTTTTAAAATCTTTCACCATTGAGGTGTCGGTAGTCAGATAAAGATCAACAAATGTCCCGAGGTTGATCATTTCATTTCTTTGAGGTCTTTGATTCACAACAAAAGCACTCGAAGTGTCTTCTGCCGTATTGCAACCGACACATGACGATACGCTGCCCACGTTCAAAGAAGAAGAGATGATCAATTCTTGCGCTTCGGCATAGGTGAGTCCGAGCAGGTCCGGAGCGGTAGTCAGTACGTTCGATGTTTGGCCCAGAATCAATACCACTCCCTCGCCTTTTC
>DATFKV010000118.1:0-5700 GCA_035268465.1 Cryomorphaceae bacterium
AAAAGAATAATTGCAAGAACACGTCCTTTATTATTCAAATTTAGCAGGAAGTGCTTCACAAAACCATTGCAGAAAAACCGCTTGAGGTTGGTAAAATCATTTGACCAAATGGTGTGCCATTATTTAGCCATGATGGTAAGATTTTTAGAGTATCCACTAGATGTGAGCGGTCAAAGAAGAGAATGGGGGCTCAGGTAAAAGAGATTAGAAGCTAGGTTTAGTGACGAAATGACAGGGTTTAGGGACTAAATGTCAGGTGTTTACGGCAAAATCAACATTGGCAACGCCTTACTTCGAGTGATGATTTTCTCAATGATTACCTGATTATCTCTGAAAATAGAGAGGTAGTAACAAATGTTACTGCAAAGGAGCAGGATGATCTCTACTTTTGAAATGAATTAAAAAAACAATAGTCATGAAAAAGAATATGGGAACAGCGGACAAGATTATCCGCACAGTCATCGCAGCTTTAATTGCTACACTTTATTTTACCAACGTAATCAGCGGAACATTGGGTATCGTACTTCTTGTACTGGCGGGAGTGTTTTTATTGACTAGCTTGGTGAGCTTTTGCCCGCTCTACGCTCCCTTTGGTATCAGGACTTGCTCGACAAAGAATAGTAAGGCGTAATCCTAACTAAGTTAGATTCGCCTTATTCTCGGCTGAATGTCTTAGATTCCGGGTTCAGCATCTTTTGTTGGCAGCAATATAGTAAAGAGGCTACATTGCGCTACAACCAACACATGCTCCATGGACAAAATTCAACTTCCCTTTAGCCCTGAACTGCAAAAAGAGATTTTACAGCATTCGATTGAAAAGGACGTACCGGCAGGAACAGAGCTTTTGCGCGACGGGCAATATGTGAAGCTCATACCATTGGTCATTTCGGGTATGCTGAAAGTATCTACGCATTTCGAAGACAGGGATTTACTCTTGTATTACATCAAGCCGATCGAAAGCTGCGTGATGTCTTTTTCTTGTGTGATCAAGGAGGAGGTTTCATTTGGTACGGCCATCGCCGAAGAAGATTCACATCTTCTCTTAATGCCGGCAGAAAAGGTCTCAAAGTGGGTATTAAAATACCCGGAAATCAATCGGCTTTATCTGGATCAATACAGCCTTCGCTACGCCGAACTGATCGACACCTTGCATCAGTATGTATTCAAAAATTTAGACACGAGGCTACTCGCTTACCTCAAGCAACAAGTCGAAATAAAAAGAGAGAATCCTCTGCGTACGACTCATCGCGAAATCGCTTCCGACCTTGGTACGGTTAGAGAAGTCATCAGCCGCTTAATGCGCAAGCTAGAGAAAGAAGGATTCGTTAAGCAAGTTGGAAACTCCATTAAGATCAACAAAATTTCTCAACCTTAAAACCAATTATTATGAAAACCTCACTTAGCCTTCTTGTAGGCATCTTGCTTGTCCTGACGACATACGGACAAATCATTCCCGAATGGGAAGTCAACAATATTGAAAATAAATTTGGCAAGTATACCGCCATAGATAACGACGGCAATATTGTGGTTGTCGGGAACGGTGCCTACTTCGCCTTCGGGGCCTTGAACATTTACCTAAAAAAATACGACTCTGATGGCAACCTACTTTGGGAAAACTCCGTTGCAGCTATACAAGACCCTACTTCGGGCGTAACTGAAATGGTTCATGCCAACTGGATGGGAATCGATTCACAAAACAACATCCACATTGTGGGTTATAAATTCAGTACTTTCTCAGGTTCTTGTTTTCCATCCAATATCTGCAAAGCCCCGAGCGCACTTAAAGTCTATAAATTTGATTCTTCCGGTTCATTGATTTACAATCAGACTTATGACGATTTGGGAGGCGGCGATCTCACTTCATTTTCTCAGCCCAATTGGGGAGAACTCGATGAGTCAGATAACCTTTATGTATCAAGCCGTGGATTGTATACCGATACGCAAGGAGATACCGATTTTGGCCCCGTACTTCTCAAATTTGACAATTCGGGAACGCTTATTTGGTCAGATGTTCAAGACATTTTTTCGAATATAATTTCCGACAAGGGAATTGACTACAACAACGGACGCATTGCTATGATTGCCAATAAAACAACGGGATCGGGAGCAGTATTGCTCTGGGATGAATCCGGTAATTTACTTTGGCAAAATGCCTCGCCTGAAGGGGCCTATGAATACACCGACGTCTACCTTGACGAGGCGGGAAATGTTTACGCTTTAAGCTGGTGGTGGGAAATGCCTTTTCCCACACAAAAGGTAAACATTACCAAGTATAGTCTTGATGGAAATCAGGTATTTAGTGAAACTTATTTCTTTGATGAGGCAACGACTGTAGGGCGAATTGAGCCGCTTCCTTCGGGAAATTTGGTCATGGCAGCTACCAACTGGACTTCTATCGGTCAGGGAACCCTTTACACTAAAATTGTTTCCTCGCAGGACGGTAGCCAAATAGAGGAATTTACTTCAGCGCTTCCTCAAGTTACTGCTCGCGTTTGGGACCTCAAAGTTTCCACGGCGGGAAATATCTATGTGGCGGGTCGCAGCGATTCCAACGGTGGAGCTCCGGCCGACGGTTGGATCAGAGGTTTTAGTCCGAATGGCGACGTGTGGTCAGCCGATTACGATGTGCGGGATGTCATGGCCATTGATGTTAATGCGAGTGAAGAGATTTATCTCGTTACCGAAAACACATGGAATTTGGTGAAATATGCTTCTTCCCTTTCAGCGGCACCGGCTTGCGAACTGCCTTACCCCGCGGTAACGGGTTTATCTGCCAGTGAAAACCCAAACGGGAGTGTTGAACTGAGTTGGACACCCATCCTAGGGTCAATTGGTTGTCAGGTCAATATCGCGGTATCTCCCGGTCAGCCCTCTGCTTTGGTCACGCTGTTGCAGAACGAAGTATCTTCTTTAACCATACCGGCATCTCCATTTACTATGGGAGAGACTTACCTATATCGTATAAGATGTGGGTGTAGTCAAAACCCCACTATTGTGGGTGGTTGGTCGGAAATAGCCATGTTCAGTTACGGAGGTTCGGGCAAAACTACTGCGAGTTTTGAGAAAACAATAGAGTCGCTGGGTGTGAGGGGAATATGGACTTCTTCAATTCAATCGGAGCAGCCAAGGAAGGTGAACGTCTATCCGAATCCATCCAAAGGGCATTTCATGTTGAGTTTTGATGAAGTCCCACAGCAATCATTTACCGCTGAGTTGTGGAGTATGGACGGAAGAAAGCTGGAATCTTTTCATCAAAATATGGTCGGCGAAGGAAAAGTATTTCCAATCGTCTCAACCCACTTGCCAAAAGGAATTTACCTTTTGCGAATCTCAATTGGAAAAGAAACGATCTCCGAAAAGGTAGTTATAGAATAGCAGCCTTTTTGAAAAAACGATAAGGTGGTTTTCATTGAAAGCCGCCTTTTTTTGTCAAAATAGAGTCGGTAGAAATTATCAGACTTAAACTGCGCTGTTTTACCAAAAGAGGATTATACCATTCAAGCGAGTAAAAAGAGTGACCCATGTGATCAGGGCGATACGTCAACCATATTTATGGAAATGCCCTTTGGTTTTATCTGCGCAATATGTAGATCCTAATCGAGGGATTTCATGCTACATAATACACCCGGATGTGATGCAGAAATTGCAATAGTTGATGGAAAGAATTGAAAAGAAAGCTTGTTTCAGAATACGGTAAACCACCCATCGGTTTGTCACGAAAGCTCCTTTTGGCGCAATACTTGGTTTTTGCCCGGCATGAAAAAAGGACTTATCATTACCGTATTAGCCATTGTTGGAGTTATAGCCGCTATTGGGTTGGCCATTGCCGCCCTGATTGAAATCGTTGAAGCCGTAATCGCCTTAGTGGTTTGGGGAATTATTATCGGAATAATCTATTTCAAGGTTAAGGATTAGACAGCACGGTGACTTTGAGAGAGATGAAAGGATTATCTCGGTCCGAGGTGAGATCTTCGGATAAGTATCAAATGCACTTGAAATAATCAAAGGTCTCCAAGCAATCATCGCAGCGATAGAGCGCTTTGCAGGCAGTACTGCCAAATTGCGAAATGAGTGAAGTTTCTTCGCTTTTGCAGCGTGGACACCTGACCACCTTTGGTTTTCCCAAGATTGATGCTTTGTCGGCAGTGGATTCCGCAGGGGGAGCAATTCCGTATTCCTCCAATTTCTGTCGTCCTTCCTCCGTCATCCAATCAGTCGTCCAAGCAGGAGAAATTTTCGACTTTACCAATACATCCAGACCTTCTGCTTCCAACTTTTCCTTGACTTCCCTTTCGATTGTATCCATGGCGGGGCATCCGGAATAAGTAGGGGTGATCACTACAGTCACTTGACCATTTTCGGCAATTTCTACGTCTCGTAGAATTCCCAAATCGCGAATGGACAATACGGGAATTTCAGGATCTTTCACTTCCTCCAGAAGCGCGTAAATTTCCTCTTTTCCCGTTGCAGTTTTCATATGATTACCATTTTGCATCGGGCATCATGCGCGGCAGGTATTGCATTTCTGCCAAAATATAGCCCAGGTATTCTGAGTGGTGACCTTTTCTACTTCCCGAAGCCATGTAGCCTTTGTTATCGGGAATGAGAAGGGTAGCTTTTTCCAAAACGGCCATTACATCTTGTTCCCAGAGCGATTTGATTTGAGTGAGATCGGGAACGATACCTTCAGCGATTAAAATTTCATCGGCCTCGGTCTTTTCGAAAAGCTCTCCCGTATATTCCCACAGCAGGTTGACGGCATCCTGCATCTTTTCGTGGCTCTCTTCGGTACCATCGCCCAACCTGATCATAAAGTCGGTGCTCAACTCGCGGTGGTATGTTACTTCCTTTATGCTTTTCATGGCGAAAGCTTGTAGAAATTCGCTCTTGCTGCTTTTCAAAGCTTGCAGAAAGTGGAAGTAAAAACAGTCGAAGAAAAACTGACGGGTGATGGTTTGACCAAAATCACCATTTGCCATTTCTACCAAAAGGTTGTTTCGGAATTCAAATTCATTTCGATGAAAAGCGAGGTCATCTTCGCTGCGCCCTTTTCCTTCAACTTCTCCCGCTTCGGTAAGAAGCATTCGGGCTTGGCCGACCAAATCCAGAGCCACATTGGTCATGGCTATGTCGCTTTCCAACTGATGCGCTGCTCCGCACCATTCGCCCAAGCGTTGACCCAAAATGAGGGCATTATCGCCCAAGCGGATCAGGTATTCGTATAAGGCTTCTTCTTTGGTCATTTTACAAGTATTTCACTCCCTCGGGAATGGTATAAAAAGTAGGGTGGCGGTAGGCTTTGTCGTCGGCGGGGTCAAAAAATGATTCAGCTTCTTCTTCAGTGGTTGCGTGAATCATATTCGTCGGAACCACCCAAAGACTTACGCCTTCCTTTCTGCGGGTGTAAACATCTCGCGCCGCCTTTAGCGCCATTTCGGCATCGTGGGCGTGGACGCTTCCCGCATGTTTGTGCGGTATTCCGGGTTTGGATTGAACAAACACCTCCCAAAGGAGACCTTGTTCGCTTTCATTTTTTTCTTCTTCAGACATTTTCAGTAGTAGTAGTTAGTAGATGGTTGAGGGTGTTCAGTGATCAGTGATCAGTGTTCAGTGTTCAGTGATCAGTGTTCGGTAGTTAGTATTTACATTTCTTTTTACTCAATACTCAATACTCAATACTCAATACTCAATACAGCTTTC
>DATFKV010000119.1:0-4291 GCA_035268465.1 Cryomorphaceae bacterium
TTCCAGCGGCATATCGGTCAAAGCACCCAATTTCTCTACGGAAGTTAAGACATCATAAACAGACTCTAACCCGACGATTAATTTCTCGATGGAGTTCATAATCAAGATGATGATAATCTCTGCTGCCACGAATTGCCCGAGACTGATCTGATTATCGATTAACAGAATACTTCCCATTATGAGGAGAGCTCCGGTTGTGACCACTTTGAAAGCGATCATTGTTTTATACTGAGTAATCAAAATACCAAAGTGCTTTCTCCTGAAATAAAGATATCCCATGATAAGCTTATCAACTTTCAGCAAAGGCAAATTGGTAATCCCGGCCAATTTAAAGGTACCCATTGTCCTGGCCACCTCTTCAAGCCAATGAGCCACTTCGTACTTATGAGAAGACTCTTTCAAAGAAGTAATAACACCTTGCGGGCCCGTGTAGCGGAAAAGCAGCCAAAGAAGAAAAATTATGATCAGCGAAAAAAACAGAAAGAACGGGTGATAAACAGATATGAGAATCAATCCGAACAGAACCTGAAGGGTAGCTGTTGGGAAATCCACCAAGAGCTTTGCCAGGCCCTTCTGAAGATTGACGGTATCAAAAAACTGATTCATCATTTCAGGTGCGTAGCGATTTTGAAATGCCTCCACCTTAATTTTGGGAATCCGAACAGCCAGCTCAAAAGAAGACTTGGCAAAAATCCGCTGCTGTAGCCTCTCCGTTAAAGTCATTTGTGCAATCTGAATCAAACCGGATATAGTCAGGCCCAGCACCACTATAACAATGAGAATGACCCAAGAGGAAGTCACCCGACCCCCCATGATGAAATTCAAAATTGCCTGAATACCCAAAGGTAAAGTCAATACGATAATACCATTTACCATCGCATAAAAAAGGATCAAATAAATGATCTTCCGCTCACTCCGCAAAAGCCTGCCTAAGCGCTTTACCGGTTTATTGTAACTGTATTCTACACCCGCCATTTTTCTATAGAACTAAAGATGAGGTTGTTGTAAAAATCGAATCGTGTATTGTCATGCCCGTTCAAATCACACAATGAAGGTAAGTGTTCCAAAAAGTAAAGCTGATCCAAATGTGACTCAATAAAAAGAGAAGCCAGTGAATGTGCGAACGGATATTTTGGTGCCAGCTGCAAAATCATTTGGGCCATTCGTTCGCAAAGCGTTTTAAATTGAATAAACAAACCCTCTTTGTTTTCATCATCTACCGACTTGGTTAAATAGGATTTAGCACCTTCTGCAATAATAACTCTCTGCAAGTTCTTAAGGTCAAAAGGAGCCGTTTTTATTTCATTTAAATCTCTGGTAATAATTTTTACCGCTGTTTCCAGTCGTTTCTTATCGGAGTCAATATTAGCCGTGCCAAAGGCAAGGTTATACTCTAGCCAACCCCAATACCACGAAACATAGTACAAAAGTAGTTTGTGTTTGTTTTCAAAATAGCGGTAAACTGCGCTCTCCGTGGTACCGATTTCATTTGCTAATTTCTTGAAAGTAAACTTCTCGAGACCCAATTCATCTATCATAGTGAGCCCCTTTGCCAAGATATCTTTTCCCAAGTCGGATGTATTCGGATCCTTCAAGTAAATCTTGTCACTTACGTCTATGCGAATGTTTGACAATGAGGATGGCATAGTAATTTTCCCTTTTTGCGTATTTTACTCGCAAATATAATATTATAACTCCCATTTTGTTCAACGCACTCTCAAATTAATTGGTTGGAGGCCCCAAGAGAAAAAAGGGAAGCCGTACTTTTGTATTATGGCTAGTGAAGAGGTAGTATTAAAAGTAGAAGGAATGACTTGCTCGAATTGCGCCGCGGGCATCTCCAAAACTTTAAAAAAAGCAGGCTTTGACGATGCGCACGCCAGCTTCAGTGATGGAGAAGTGACTTTTACTACCGTAGAAAATCACTCGAAGACCGAAGCAGTCAAAAAAATTGAAAGTCTGGGATATTCGGTTGCTGAAAATGAAGAAGCTCAGGAAAAAGGCTTGAGCAGCATTGAAAAAAAATTCATCTTCTCCCTTGCATTATCGCTGCCAATCTTCATGCACATGTTTGTACCTGAAGATTGGTGGATCAACAATCCGATCGTTCAAATTGCGCTGTCTACACCGGTATTCATTTTGGGGGTAGCTCATTTCGGTAAGTCAGCTTGGGGCAGCATCAAAGGTGGAATGGCCAATATGGACGTGCTGATTTTCATCGGTTCGAGTGCCGCATACTTCTACAGCTTGGTAGGAACATTCATGAATTGGGGCACTCCTGCCATGCATCAGTTTATGTTCTTCGAAACGGCAGCCATGATCATCACTTTGGTTCTATTGGGAAATGTCATCGAGCATAGAGCGGTAAGAAAAACTTCAGAGCAAATCGGTGAGCTGACCAAGCTTCAATCGGCCGTGGCGCGCATTGTGATGCGCATCAATGGGAAAGAAAAAATCTACGAAACCGAACCCAAATCGGTCAAAGTAGGTGATGAGCTCCAAGTCAATCAGGGCGACCACGCACCCGTAGACGGTATTCTCCTTTCGGGAAATATCGAAGTGGATGAATCGGCGATCACCGGCGAAAGTGATGTTGTAATTAAAACAGAAGGAGATCAAATTTTCTCGGGAACGACCATCGTCGAAGGCAATTGCAGAATAGAAGCGACTGCTTCGGCCAAAGATTCCACCTTGGAAAAAATCATATCTCTGGTCAAGAGAGCGCGCCGCGAGCAGCCCGATATTCAAATACTCGGCGATAGAGTCAGTGCCATCTTCGTCCCCGTGGTTTTGGGCATTGCCTCCCTGACCTTCCTCCTCGCCTATTTTGCCTTTGAAATTGGCCTGACCCAATCAATTATGAACTCCATCGCCGTTTTGGTCATCTCCTGTCCGTGTGCGATGGGACTTGCCACACCTACGGCAGTGGTAGCCGGAATAGGCCGAGCGGCTAAATTGGGAATACTTCTCAAAGGAGGAAATACCCTGGAGCGATTCGCGAAAGCCGATGTGATTCTCTTCGATAAGACGGGAACCCTGACCACCGGAAAGTTTTCAGTGAAATTCAATGAAAATGAAATTGGCGATAGAGCTAAAGAGCTTATCAAATCACTTGAAAATCATTCTTCACACCCGATAGCCAGATCTCTGGTCAGTTTTATGTCCGATACAGAACCGGAGGCTATTTCAGAAATTCGCGAAGTAAAAGGTCGTGGAATGGAAGGCAAGACTGCGGACGGTGACGCCGTGTTTTTCGGAAAAGATGAAGAGGGAAAAAGCGATCTGGTTTTGCAATTGAACGGAAAAACGGTTTGCCGTGTAGGGATCGAAGACAGCATTAAAGAGGGAGCCAAAGAGATGGTAGATGCTTTTAAAAAGGCGGGTCTCGAAACGAAAATCCTTTCGGGAGACCGAGAGAAAAAAGTAGCCCAAGTGGCGACAAAACTTGGCATCGATGACTACCACGCGGCGATGAAACCCGACGAAAAACTCAAGTACATCGAGTCGTTGTCGGAAAATAAAATCGTGGTGATGGTAGGTGATGGGATCAACGACGGGCCGTCCCTATCGAGAGCACAAGTAGGCATCTCTCCGGGAGGAGCCACCTCTCTCGCGATTGATTCGGCGCGGGTCGTATTGATGCGCCCCGATGAAATGAAGGCCCTTGTCGATGCGTTCAAGATATCGAAACATACCTACAAAACGATTAAGCAAAACCTCTTCTGGGCCTTCTTCTACAACGTGCTGGCCATTCCAATTGCCGCGGTGGGATTGCTCAACCCCATGGTGGCGGCGCTCTCGATGGCTTTCTCCGATGTGATTGTTATCGGAAATTCGCTAAGGTTGAAGGTGAAGAAAATCGATTGATTTGTGAAGATCGATTTTTTCATGATTTTTTCCCGGTGGAAAAAAGTCACGCCAAAACCTACATCCGTCTTCGCAAGTCGCCGAGGGTTGCACCCTCGGCTGAGAAAACCCGCCCTTTCAGGGCTCCTTTACAGAAAAGGCCAAGATGATTTTTAAAACTCGATTACTCACATGAATTCCGAACAAGGCTGAGACTGCGTTAGATCTCGGTCGAAACAAGGAAAAGCCCTGAAGAAACGTGGTTTCTCAACCCCAGGGCTTACGACAGTGAAGCCCCGGATTAAGAGCGTTAGAGCATGTGGTTTTGGCGGAATCGTTGACGCGCAGCAATCAAGGATTATGACAAAACCTACTATCTCGCCGGAACCAGCCCTGAAGGGGCGTCATTTCTCAGCCCGGGACGCACGACAGTGAAGCCCGAATT
>DATFKV010000120.1:0-2997 GCA_035268465.1 Cryomorphaceae bacterium
TTGGACTGCTTTCCTTGAAGCACCATTGCCAGACGCTCAAATCCCATTCCTGTATCAATGTGTTTTTCCTTGAGTGGAACTAATTTACCATCCGCCTTTCGGCTAAGCTCCATGAAAACCAAATTCCATATCTCCACCACCTGCGGGTGATCCATATTGACCAAATCGCTACCCGACTTTAGCTTTCTTTCCTCATCCGAGCGCAAGTCCACATGAATCTCAGAACAAGGGCCACAGGGACCAACATCACCCATCTCCCAAAAGTTATCCTTCTTATCTCCTTTTAGAATTCGATCTTCCTGCACCAAATTTTTCCAATAACCATATGCCTCATCGTCGAATTCCAAGCCATCCTCTTTGTCGCCTTCAAAAACGGTCACGTACATTCGGTCTTTCTCTACGCCAAAAACATCGGTTAGAAGCTCCCATGCCCACTCGATCGCCTCTTTTTTATAATAAGCTCCGAAGGACCAATTGCCCAGCATTTCAAACATAGTATGGTGGTAGGTATCTACTCCCACCTCTTCCAAATCATTGTGCTTTCCACTGACGCGTAGACATTTCTGGGTGTCGGCAACACGTTTAGCTTCCGTCTCTTCGTTGCCCAAAAAAATATCTTTGAACTGATTCATCCCTGCGTTCGTAAACATAAGCGTGGGATCGTTTTTTATAACAATGGGTGCTGAATCGACGATTTTGTGATCCTTATTTTTGAAAAAGTCGAGAAAGACCCGGCGAATTTGAGCTGATTTCATGGAAACAAAGTTTAACAATTGGAGGGAGTCGCAGAAGAAATGGCCGTTTGTGCCATTCAGTCGATTTCCTACTTTTATGGTTTAATTTTTCCCCAACCGGATGGCAAAAATAAAATACAAGTATAATCCGAGTACACTCAACTACGAAAAAATCCAGCTGACCTTCAAAGATCGGCTTAAGAAAGGGTTAACCTACTTTGTTGTCGGATTATTTTTTGCATTGATCATCGTATTTTTTGCCTATACCTTCATTGACTCTCCAAAGGAGCTCACACTAAAGCGAGAACTCGCACAGATGCAGGCTCGTTACGACTTACTAAACAAGGATTTAGACAATGTGGAGGCCGTACTTTCTGACATTGAACGAAGAGACGATAACATTTACAGGCAGATATTGGAGTCTGAACCTATACCACAGTCAGTGAGAGAAGCCGGTGTTGGTGGTGTGAATCGGTACACTTATTTGGAAGGTTTTAGCAATTCTGACTTGGTAATCAATACCAAAAAAAGAATTGATAAACTGAAAAAACGCCTCTATGTCCAGTCCAAGTCTTTTGACGAGGTGGTAGAATTGGCAAAAAATAAGGAAAAGATGCTGGCATCCATACCGGCAGTGCAACCGGTTCCCAACAAGAATTTAAAGCGTGTAGCCAGCGGCTATGGATACCGGGTTCACCCCATCTACAAGGTGCGAAAAATGCACTTTGGTATGGACTTCTCTGCACCTACGGGCACTGAGATATTCGCTACAGGCGATGGAGTCATTTCGAAAGTGGTAAATAGCCGTCGCGGATATGGAAAGCATGTCATCATCGATCATGGTTACGGTTACGAAACACTGTACGCTCACATGAGCGATATCGACGTAAGAAGGGGTCAGAAGGTGAAACGAGGTGATGTGATCGGACTGGTTGGAAACACAGGAACCAGCAGCGCCCCACACCTTCACTACGAAGTGATCAAGGACGGTCAGAAAATCAATCCCGCCAACTTCTACTTTAACGACTTAACACCCGAAGAATACGACCTTATGATCGAACTCTCTTCCAGTGTAAACCAATCTTTCGACTAATGCCTTACCGAGAAAAAGAAATTGAAAAGCTCTATTACAGCATCGGCGAGGTATCGAAGATGTTTGATGTCAATGCATCCTTAATTCGTTTTTGGGAGAAGGAGTTCGACATCATTAAACCCAAGAAGAATAAGAAAGGAAACCGACTCTTTACCAAAGAAGACGTGGAGAATTTTCGAATCATCTTTCACCTGGTCAAAGAGCGAGGCTACACACTGCAAGGAGCGAAGGACAAACTGAAGGACAACAAGAACGACGTGGCCGATACGGTTGAAATGGTGAAGCGACTGGAGAATGTCAAAGCATTTTTGCTCGAATTAAAGAAGAGCCTTTAGACTAGTAATAAGACTCTTTTTCTAAGTAATTCTGAACGTAATCCGTCACACCTTCTTCCAACGAGGTAAACTCCTTCTCATATCCAATACCCTTGAGCTTCTCCATATTGGCCTCGGTAAAATACTGGTATTTATCTCGAATGTCAGCGGGCGTATCAATGAAAGAGATCTTTGGCTCCATATCCAATGCGGCAAAAGTAGCTTTCGCCAAATCCAAAAATGTCCTGGCTTTTCCCGTTCCCAGATTGTAAAGGCCCGAGTGCTTTCTGTTTTCCATCAAAAACAAACAGACATTGATCAAATCTTTGACGTAAATAAAGTCGCGTAACTGCTCACCATCGCGGTATTCAGGATTGTGAGACCTAAATAACCTCACCTCGCCGTTTTTCTCGATCTGATTAAAGGCGTGAAAAATAACCGACGCCATTCGCCCTTTGTGGAATTCATTGGGACCGTAAACGTTGAAAAATTTAAGTCCTGCCCAGAAATAAGGCTTCTTCTCCTGAGCGAGTGCCCATTTGTCAAATTCGTTTTTGGAAACCCCGTAAGGATTGAGTGGCTCCAGCTTATCAACTACCCCGTGATTGTCGTCGTATCCATGCTCCCCCAAGCCGTAGGTTGCCGCCGAACTAGCATAGACCAAGGGAATTCCAAATTCCACACAAGCTTTCCAGATCTTTTGCGAATAATCGACATTGAGATCGTCAAATATCGATTTGTCAAATTCAGTCGTGTCGGTGCGGGCGCCGATGTGGAAGATGAAATAAACCAGCTTATGGTTCTCTTCTAACCAATCATGAAAGTCTCGCCTTTCGACCAACTTAGAAAATCTCTT
>DATFKV010000121.1:0-8692 GCA_035268465.1 Cryomorphaceae bacterium
CAACACAATGGGCTCAAAAGCAAATTATGTCCCCATACAGCAGTTGGTGGTACAAATGAAGGACGAGCTAGAGAAAATTAAGGAGCAATTGCTCAATATCAGGTAATGACTCAAAATGGAAAGAGCATAATCGTTTGCGCACCATCCGGCGCAGGGAAAACGACGATTGTACGGCACTTATTAAACACTTTCGAGCATATCGCCTTTTCGGTATCAGCCACTTCACGCGAACCTAGAAAAGACGAAATACCGGGAGTCCATTATCACTTTATTTCTGCGGATGAATTCCGAAAAAAAATTGAGTCTTCAGATTTTTTAGAGTGGGAAGAGGTCTACACCGATCAGTTTTACGGAACCTTAAAATCGGAAATCAACCGACTGTGGAGCGAAGGAAAGCATGTCATCTTCGACGTAGATGTGGAAGGAGGTGCTAATTTGAAAGAGACATTCGGCGATAGAGCCTTGGCGATATTTGTGCGACCGCCTAGTTTGGGAGTATTGGAAGAGCGACTCCGGTCGCGCGGAACCGAAAACGAGGAGAGTTTGCAAAAACGCCTCTCAAAAGCGGAAAGGGAGTTGAGCTACGAATCAAAATTTGACACGACGGTAATCAATGATATTTTGACCGATGCCTGTAAAGAGGCCGAAGATAAAGTGAAAAAGTTTTTGGCAAAATGAAAAAAGTCGGGCTCTATTTTGGAACCTTCAATCCCATACACGTGGGGCATCTGATCATTGCCAATCACATGGCCAATCAAACCGATTTGGATGAAGTATGGCTGGTGGTCACTCCCCAAAACCCGCTGAAACAAAAAAACACGCTTCTGGCTGATTACCATCGCTTAGCTTTGACGCGCATAGCGGTGGAGGACAATCCCAAACTCCGAGTCAGTGATGTGGAGTTCAATCTTTCCAAACCATCATTTACCGCGGCTACATTGGCCTATCTTTCCGATGGTCATCGCGACATTGAATTTTCTTTGATTATGGGCGAGGACAACCTTCGAACATTTCACAAGTGGAAAAACCACGAGGTCATTCTCAGGAATCATCAAATCTTCGTCTACCCCCGCGTTTTGACAATTCAAGAAAAGGCAGATCTAAAACCGCACCGCACCTTGGCCAAAATAGGGGATCATAACAATATCCATCAGGTGGATGCCCCTGTCATGAAATTGTCCGCAAGCTTTGTGAGGGATGCCATCAAAAAGGGATACGATGTTAAATACTTGCTCACCGATCCTGTTTATAACTACGTGAAAGAGATGCACTTCTACGAGTAACATATGATTTGGCACAGGTTTTGATTTTTTCACCGAAATTATAAACCAACGAACATGTCACAAGAAATCTCTTACCGAAAAATCGTAGCCCAAGCCAAAAGCCTAATGACCAAAGGAAATGTATCTGCTTACATCAAAGAATTGGTAAAAGCTGAACAAGCCAGAGTTATGCGAGGTGCCATTTGATTGTTCAGGCCAAAAAAGTGAACTCCGGTAAATCCTAGTATCTTCGGGTAATGGAAGATTTGAGGATCGATAAATTTATCTGGGCCGTACGCCTCTTTAAAACCCGTTCTTTGAGCGCATCAGAAATCAAGACGGGTAATGTCCTGATCAACGATGAAGTCATTAAACCGGCACAATCCATAAAAACGGGAGACATTATTAAAGTCAAAAGAAACCCAATTTGGCGGAGCTATAAAGTGAAGGAGCTCTTGAAAAAAAGAGTGGGTGCCAAATTGGTATCTCAATATATTGAGGAGGTAACCCCTGCAGAAGAAATTGAGAAGCTTGAAATGATGAAAATGATGCCTGGTTTCGACCGACGAAAAGGCGAAGGTCGCCCTACAAAGCGTGAACGCCGCGACTTGGACAAGTACAAATGGTAAGGCTGCAATTTCAAAAAGCGACCATCACCGATTTGCCACTGCTCTACGAACTGGCTGAAGAAATATGGATTCCTGCGTTTGCTCCTCTCTTTTCAGAAACACAATTAAGGGCCCTGTATTCGGGTATGTACAATGACGAGCTTCTCACTAAATGGCTTGCCGAAAAAAGAAACGAGCTCTATTTCCTGCGTGTAAATGACAATGCTATAGGCTATTCAGCCATAGAAAAGCACTCCGAATTTCTCAAGCTCGATAAGATTTATATCCACCCATCTTTTCAGGGCAAAGGCTTAGGCCGAGCGGCGATGATAAAGATCGAAGAAATCACCATTGATTCCGGTCTTTCAGAGATTCATCTTCGCGTCAATCGCGAAAATCATTCGGCCATTTCATTTTATCAAAATCTGAATTTTCGGATCATTGAATCAATTGACTTTCCGGGGCCACAAGGCTTTCTTTACGAGGATTTCCTGATGAAAAAAGTCCTTTTCAAGCAGCGATAGTCAGAAAAAAGCCGATAACGAAATATTTCGCTACCGGCTCTACTTTTCAATAGATGGTGGTCTATTAAACGACGCCCTGATCAATCATGGCATCAGCTACTTTAACGAATCCGGCCAAATTGGCGCCTTTTACGTAATCTATTTTTCCATTCACACGACCGTATTTTACACATGCGGCGTGAATGTCTTTCATAATGCTGTGAAGTCTTTCGTCTACTTTCTCAGCCGGCCAAGACATTCGCAAGGAGTTTTGACTCATCTCCAGACCCGATGTGGCCACTCCTCCTGCATTGCTTGCTTTACCCGGGGCAAAGGCAATATCATTTTCTTCAAAAACCTCAATGGCCTCAGGGGTTGTAGGCATGTTAGCACCTTCGGCAACCAGCTTCAATCCTTTTTTAATCAATTGCTCCGCGTCCTCTTTGGTCAACTCATTCTGAGTAGCGCATGGCAAAGCAATATCTAAATTGTAAGGCACATTCCACGCGCGTTCTCCTTCTACGTACTCTATACCGTCAATCTCATCGGCTAGTTCGCTGATTCTACCGCGGCGCTCATTTTTGATTTCTTGTAGTTTGATGAAAGCATCGCTGTGAAGGCCACCTTCACAATGTACGTAACCACCGGAATCACTCACGGTTACAACTTTTCCACCAAGCTGAATTACTTTCTGAAAAGCGTATTGAGCCACATTTCCGGAACCACTGATAGCCACGGTTTTTCCTTCGAATGAGTCATTTTTCAACTTGAGCATTTCTTCTGCAAAGTAGACACAGCCATAGCCGGTAGCTTCAGGACGAATTCGCGATCCACCCCAGTTAAAACCTTTACCGGTAAGGACTCCCGTAAACTCATTTCGGATGCGCTTGTATTGACCAAACATGTATCCGATTTCACGACCTCCGACACCAATATCACCCGCCGGTACGTCCGTATCAGGACCGATATGGCGTGAAAGTTCCGTCATAAAGCTCTGGCAAAAACGCATCACTTCGTTGTCGGATTTTCCTTTCGGGTCAAAGTCAGAACCACCTTTACCACCGCCCATCGGCAAGGTGGTCAAGCTGTTCTTGAAAACTTGCTCGAAACCGAGAAATTTCAATATGCTCAAGTTTACCGAAGGGTGAAACCTCAATCCACCTTTGTATGGTCCGATTGCCGAGTTAAACTCAACTCGGTAGCCGCGGTTTACTTGTACGCTGCCTTCATCATCGAGCCATGGAACCCGGAACAAAATCGTCCTCTCGGGCTCTACCATTCTCTCCAAAATCTTGGCTTTTTTGTATTTAGGATTTTCTTCTACGTAAGGAATGATCACTTCCGCTACCTCCTCAACGGCCTGAAGAAACTCAGGCTCGTGCGGGTTTTTGGCGCGTACTTGATCCATAAATGAATCGATAAGGGATTGATGCGCGTTCATGGGTTTTCTGATTAAAATATCGGGGGCAAATGTAGGGTTTTTTCATGTCAGGAATCATTCAAAAGAAAGGATTCGAAAAGGATCGTTAATAATTGACTATTTGATAGTTAAACCGATAATTACATAGTGTTTAAAGCACACTTTGGAGTTCAGCAAGCCTCGTAAAACTTTCCGGGCAGACTCCTGACCAAACCGTTGAGTTCCAAATTGAGCAAATGAACCATGGCTATACTTACCGGCGATTTTAGAGTCAGGCTCAATTCATCTATTTGAGTTCTACCTTTATCTCTCAACAAAAAAAGAACTTGCTCCTCTTCCGGACTCAAATCGACAAAAATCTTTTTTTGAACGGGCTTTGACTTTTGGGGCAAGTTCCATCCCATAACATACTCCAAGTCTTTGACCGATTCAAAAAGGGCGGCTTTGTGTCCTTTGATTAATTTATTGCAGCCTTCAGATCTTGGGTCTCCTACCCTTCCGGGAAAGGCGAAAACATCGCGGTGATAACTATTGGCCAATTCGGCGGTGATGATAGACCCTCCGCTGGCAGCCGATTCTATCACCAAAGTAGCATCACACATTCCCGCTACAATTCTATTTCGCTGGGGAAAGTTTTCACGATCAGGTTTAGAATCAATGGTAAATTCAGAAATCAAAGCGCCTCCATTGTCTACCATTTCATTGGCCAGGCGCGTATGTGCGGGCGGATAGATCTTATTAAGGCCGTGGCCCAAAACGGCTATTGTCGGCACGCCAAAGTCGACACAGGCTTTATGCGCCTCGCCATCTATACCATATGCAAGCCCGCTTACCACGGTTACACCATAAGGAACGAGGCTTTCAACCAGCTTTCGAGTCATTAATTTACCGTATTCGGTAAGTCGTCGTGTTCCGACAATGCTCATCATCCGAGGAGCACAAAGGTTGGCTTCTCCCTTCACAAAAATAACGAGCGGACCATCCTCGCAATGCTTCAGCCTATTCGGGTAGAGCGGATCTGTATAGGTAAGAACTTTGATTCCTTTCGATTCGGCGTAGTCAAATTCTTTCTCAACTTTATCCCAATCGGAAAAGCCCGAAATAGCGGTAGCCCTTGAGTGAGCCATTCCCTGAACTTGCATGAGTTCTCTACCACTAAGCCGAAATACTTCTTGAGCCGAGCCGAAGTGACCAATAAGTTTCTTAGCCGTTTTTATCCCCACATTTTCAACTTGACCCAATGCCAGTCGGTAAAAAATCTCATCTTTATTAACAGGTATCTTTGTCATCATCTTTGGTCAGCCGAAGTCGAAAAATAAAAAATAAAAAATGAATACGGTCGGTATCATTCCTGCAAGATATGGCTCAACCCGATTTATCGGAAAACCTTTGGCCTTGATCGGTGGCAAACCGATGATTCAAAGGGTGTATGAACAATGTCTGAAGTCAGACTTAAACTTTGTATTAGTCGCCACGGATGACGAGCAGATTTTTGATGTGGTTCATTCCTTTGGCGGAAATGCGGTTATGACTTCTGCCGATCATCCAAGCGGCACAGATCGCTGCAGAGAGGCGTTGAAGTCTATTCGAGAATCTTTTGACTTGGCAGTGAATATTCAAGGTGACGAGCCTTTTATTAATCCCGAGCAGATCAATCAAGTCATCTCCATCCTTAAAAATACCGAGGCAGAAATTGCCACTTTGGTGAGTCCTGCGCTGGATTTTGAGGAAATCAAAAACCCCAACCGGGTAAAGGTCGTGACCGCGAAAGACGGAAAGGCACTCTATTTTTCGAGGTACGGTATTCCTTTTCCCAGAAACGATGAAAAGCTCCGTCCCGAGGACTACCTTATCCATCTGGGCATTTATGGATTCAAAGTAAGTGCGCTGGAAAAAACCAAGCGGCTAAACGTGAGTACTTTGGAAAAGATAGAAGCCTTGGAACAATTGCGCTGGCTGCAAAATGGGATGACTATTTACACGGCGATAACCGAAGAAAGAGCAGATTCGGTAGATACTCCTGAAGATCTTCGTGCAATCGAAAAGAAGTATTTACTTTGACCGTGGTAACGGAAAAATGTAATTTCGAACTCTCAATGAGTACTGAACTTGACAAATATGTTTCTGAGTTGCTTTTCGACTACGACTGCGTCATTGTGCCGCAGTTGGGAGGATTTGTAACCAACTACAAACCCGCATACTTCGACAAAGGGATTGCACATCCCCCTTCGAAGGAACTGCGGTTCAATAAAAATCTGACGAAAAACGACGGACTGCTGAGTCAATCGATTTCAAGTTCTGAAGGGTTATCTATTCAAGAGGCTGATGCCATACTTCACGAAACGGTAGAAAAATATTTGGGTACCTTAAAGGAACGTGGTCGGATTGAATTGAACAAAGTAGGCATCCTTTTTATTGATGAGAATAAGCAGCTGAGATTTAAAGCGGATACGAAGGTTAACTACTTGCGTCAGTCCTTCGGATTCGAGTCATTTGCCATGCCGGCCGAAGTAGTTGCGAAAATACCGGTGGTTGAACAAAAGGTAGTTGAAAAAACTGTCGAAGAGGAAACCCCCGTCATTCCTATGGGTGAGCCATCATCCTACAATAAAGGAATTTATTGGGTTGCAGCAGCTACTTTACTTCCATTTATCGGAATGAGTATTTACTTGGGAATGACCACCGACTTTAAAAGCCCCACGCAAATCACTCCTGCTGAACTTATTCCTTTAGGCAATTCTGCCAGCCCTAAATACGCTGCTCGCGAAATCACATTGAGCGAAGAAGAGCTAAACGATGAAACCAACTACCCGGAAAACACCTTAATTTTTCCCTTTGACTTCGAGACCAATAAGGTGGACTCTCTGGGCGTTTGGATTAATATGAGTGATGTCTCTGAAGAAGATGTAGTTGAAAAAACATTGGTGAATCAAGGCATCTACCACATTATCGGAGGTTGTTTTGGCGAAAAGCAAAACGCAGATCAATTTGTCAACCGGCTTCAAGCGCGGGGATATAATGCCAGTGTATTGGATTTACACAAAGGTCTTTACCGAGTCAAAATTGAAAGCTTCGCCAATTACGATGAGGCTTTGAATGAACTCAGGTCTACTCGCGGGGACGGCTCATTCCCCAATGCGTGGCTATTAAAGAAAAAAATGGCTGAAAATGGGTGAGCGCAAAATAGAACTAAAGAATTGCTACCTGGAGCTCGATGGCGACGGGATAGTAGAACTTCACATTCTGCCAAACTGTACCGTTGAAACAGATGAGATCGACGAAATTTTTGAAACTATTCATACCAAATTCCCTTCCGCTCGTGGCTTGCTCGTAACGGCGGGAAAAGAAGCGACCTTAAGCCAAGAAGCAAGGGAAAAAGTTTCTGCAGGAAATGTGACGGATCAAATTGTGGCCGATGCTATTGTAGTAGAGCATTACCAGCACCACATGACGGCCAACTTCTTTGTGAGGTACAACAAGCCTCAGCGGCCTACACAAATTTTCAAGACGGATGAGGAAGCCAGAGCTTGGCTTAAGGAAAAAATCCAGAACTAGTTCTTCCTAAGTTTTTTGTACAACATTATACCAAAACTGAGCAATAGCCCCAAGCCTACTATTCCTAGAATTCCGTAAAGTCCGCTCATGGTATTTTTGAAGGTTGCCGTGAATACGATGGCAAACAAAAGGATGGTAGCTGCCTCATTGTAAAAACGCAATTGCATACCGGTCATCGGGTATTGATCCCTCTGCAACTTTTTGTACATCCATTGAAGCGATAAATGATAAGCGATGAGCAAAGCCACAAAACCCAGCTTAACGTGCATCCATGGCTGCTGCAAGTAACCGGGATTAATTACCAAAAGCCAGATCGCAAAACCCGTGGTAAGAATGAAGGCCGGCCATGTGATGATGTACCAAAGCCGGTTTGACATCACTTTCAACTGATCCACCAATGCTTCTCTTTCGCCCTCGGGTTTCTGCGAAGCCTCCGTTTGGTAAATAAATAAGCGAGGCATATAAAAAAGACCTGCAAACCAGGCAACCATGAAAATGAGGTGTAACGCTTTTGCCGTGTAATACATCTTGGGCATCAAAGGTACGAACATAGAATCTATAGCGGTATCTTTGCCGCCAGAATGCAGTTGAAATGAGAGAAAAGAAAGTAGCACGCGAAACTTTTGCCACCACCTCCAAGATCATTTTACCAAATGACACCAATACTTTAGGAAACTTAATGGGTGGGCAATTGCTCAATTGGATGGACATTAATGCAGCCATTTCGGCCCAGCGTCATTGCCGCAGGGTAGTGGTGACCGCGGCAGTAAATAATGTATCATTCAACAAGGCCATAAAACTCGGAGATATTCTTACGATTGAGTCAAAAGTTTCTCGCTCTTTCGGTTCCTCCATGGAAATATTTCTCGACGTATCCGTTGAAGACCATCGGACGGGAAAGCGGACGAAATGCAATGAAGCGATTTACACTTTTGTGGCAGTCGATCAAGTAGGTCAGCCCATCAATGTGCCCCAACTAATCCCCGAATCTGATGTAGAAAAGGAGCGGTATGACGGCGCGCTCAGAAGAAGACAACTCGGATTGATACTGGCAAAAAAAATGGATCCGAAAGATGCTACCGAGTTGAAAGCGTTATTTGAGAATTAGCCGATTCAATCGCCTTATCGATGGGTAATTCATCGATGCAGCGACACTCTTTGTATTTGCATTTTGTTCCAAGCTTGGAACATGGTCTTTTCGACAAATGATCAGCCTCAATACGCACATCCAAATTTTCATTCAAATAGGGATACATCCCAAAATCCACGACGGTAGCTCCCCAAAATGAAATGATCGGTTTTTTGAAAGCCGCGGCGATATGCATCATTCCCGTGTCGGGAGTT
>DATFKV010000122.1:0-5772 GCA_035268465.1 Cryomorphaceae bacterium
TCGGCTTCGAAATCCTGAACATTTTTCAACCTTCAATCTTACTCGGCCCTCGAGAAGAAAGTCGTTTGGGAGAGAAAATCGGGACAGTTGGAATGAAACTGGTCTCCCCGCTTATGATGGGATCGCTCACAAAATACAAACCCATTCACGTGAAAACGGTGGCGATGGCGATGCTCCAATTGGCGAAATCCCCGGAGAAAGGGATTCATCATTTTGAGTATGATGAGATGAATGAGGCGTAAACTTTTCCCGTGAATCGGTGCTGTTCGGTCTAACCGCAGAGAGAACAAAGGAGGCGCAAAGATCGCAGAGAGATTTTGGCCAATTAAGACCCTCCAAAAAATTTGGATGTAATCTTCCTGCGAAGATATTGAGGATCAAAAGGGAAAACGTCGTCTTCCCGATCAATTTTATTGAGTCTTATACAACTCCTCTCCCGCTTCGTAGTACTTATCTCCTTCCGTCCAATAAGGTCTTTCAGGCATATTCCCTACCAAGCGGCAAGCGTGCACGTAGGCTTTGGTGAACTTGAAGAGGTAGTCGTAATCTACCGAATCAGGATTGTCGCCGGCTTGGTGATAGTACTTTAAAACCTCATCATCGAAAGCCGTCACACCCATAGTATACATCACGGCAGGAATTCCTTTTCGGGCAAAGCTTACTTGATCAGAACGGTCGAAGAGATTTTGATCGGGCATTTGATCCGGTATGGTGCCGAGACCATACGTTTCACCGGCAGTCATAAACGCTTCCGTGGCCGTAGTGCGTTTTAAACCAATAATGGTAGTGATAGTGGTATCATTGTAACCGGCATTGTCGCTATTGAAACACATCACTATATTTTCCAAAGGAACTACCGGATGCTCCACAAACCACTCACTTCCGAGCAATCCTTTTTCCTCTCCGGTAAAAAAGATAAACATGGAAGTGCGTTCGAGTGGGTATTTGGCAATGTTGTGAGCGGCCTCCAATACGGTGATTGACCCAATCCCGTTGTCGCGGGTTCCATTGTAAATGGTATCTCCTTCAGCGTCGGGCTGTCCTACACCAACATGATCGTAATGTGCCGAGTACACTACGATTTGATCTTTTAAATCGGGATTGGTTCCTTCTACCATTCCGATCACATTGTAAGCCGAAAACCGATTTGTCGTTGCTCCGCTAATATTTAATTGAGCTTTTCCAATTTTATCAGCAAAAAAGTCAGCGCCGGTATTGTACGAATCATTCATCCAAAGATGAGGAATTCCCTCTTCCTTCTCTTCTCCCATATCCAATGAAATACTTGGTCCGCCCAAGTAATTCTTGATGATTTTCCAGCCGATTTGCTTCGAAGTGTAAAGTTCAACCAAAGCCAAAGCGCCCTTCTCAGCAGCTCTTTCTCTCTTTTCTCTTCCTGCTCCAAATGCCTTGCGAACATTGGGTTCTCCTTTATCACCCAGACGAACCACTACGATTTTCCCGTCAACTTTCGCATTCTCAAAATCTTCCTCGCTGCCATAATCCAAGAAAACCACTTTGGCTTCCAGATTTGCCGAACTTCCGCCGAGCAAAAGAATATCTTCTCCCAAGGCATAGGACGAATCCTTTACAACGAATGATCCTGATGAAGGTGGCGTCACTTTTTTGAAGTTCACTTTTTGGCGGTAGCCATCCATACCGGGAGCAGCTTTCACGCCCCACTCTTTCATTCGAGTGGCCAAGTACTTTGCGGCAATGTCCTGTTCGGGCGAAGGTGTGTCTCGTCCACGAAGTTCATCCGAAGCGATAAACTCAATTTTAGCTTGTACTCCTGAATGCGTTACCGTTTCCTCAACCAGAGATTGGGTGTTTTGGGAGAAAGCCCCTAAAAACAAAACGGAAAAAATGGCGGAAAGAAAGAATCCTGTCTTCATAAGATCATTAAATGATGTGCGAAAATAGTAAAAACCAAGGGTAACGCACCGATGGGCCGAATGCGCGAAATGTGGCCTCGGGCTATTGTACCTTTTTAGCTAGCTTATCTCACCGATATTTATGCGCTCCAAGATGAGGTTTAGGCTATCGCTTACCGAATCGAACTGCCCTTTAAACTCCGCCGGGATCGGATCACCTGAAGGCAAATCTTGTTGATAAGGATCGACTTGTTTTCCATTGACCCAAAAGCGGTAACACACATGCGGGCCGGTGGCCAAACCGGTGGAGCCAACGTATCCGATTAAATCGCCTTGGCGAACGTAGGCTCCGTTCTTTACAGCCCGTTTGGACATGTGCAAATACTGGGTAGTATAAGTGCTATTGTGTCTGATCTTCACGTAGTTTCCATTGTACTTTCCGTAAGCCGAAGCAATCACTTCCCCGTCGGCCGTCGCTACAATAGGGGTCCCCTGCGGTGCAGCGTAATCGGTACCCAAGTGCGACTTCCATCTTCGTTGCACCGGGTGGTAGCGCTTCATGGTGTATCGAGAGGAGATTCGAGAAAACTTAACGGGAGCTTTGAGAAAGGCTCTGCGCAGATTCTCACCATCCAAATCATAATATTCACTCAACTCTCCCTCTTCAAAAAGAAAGGCATGAAAAACCTCATCACGGTGACCAAACTCTGCTGCCAAGACTTCCCCAACTCCAATTCGCTTTCCCTCCACAAATCGTTCTTCAAAAATCACTTTGAAATAATCACCCTTTTGGATACGGTAGAAATCGACCGTCCAAGCGTAGATCAAACTCAACTCCATGGCCAAATCAATGGGAAGATCATTATCCGAAATGGTTTGGTAAAGGGAGCTGTTTATCAATCCGCCTGCTTCGCGCACGCGTGTCTCAACCGGCTTTTGACCCAAATAAGCCGAGATGGTATCGCTCAACTGGTAAACCACGTAATTGGCAGGACTCGTCTCCACCACAAAAAAGCTCGCTTTCTCGGTACTGTCGCGGTTAGTGAAAACGGCGTAATTATCGCCTGCCTTTAATTTTCGCACGTCGTGCACCTCTTTGCTGGCCCCTTCGAGTGCAGCAATATCACCATAGGGAACTCCGTAACCCAATAAGATGTCTGAAAGAAATTGATTCTTCTCAATGGTGCCTTCATGAATCTTATAGGCGTGCTCCTCGATTCCGTAACGTTTCGGAACTTCATCTACTTGAATGGAGACATCTTGAGGGTCTAGCTCCTCGATATTTTCTTCACTCTCTGAACAGGAGTAAGTGAGAAACAATAAGGCTAGTAAAAGGGAAGGGTTTATTAAACGCATTTGCATCGGGTGCGAATATAGAAATCGTACTTCTAATCAATCTATTTTTGCGATGGGATTCGACAAATTGCGGTATTCGACCAATTCCATTTTAATGGAACCCACCAAAACTTTGGCCTGAGCCAAGACGGGAATCTTGTTCTTGTCGTCGGTCACCCAAACGATCATATCTTCCTCTTCTTCAAAGATTCTACCCTCTTGAACCACCGGCACAAACTTGAGGCAGCGATAGGTTCCGGTCCTTGATTTCAGGTTCTCTTTACCGAGGTATCTGATCTTAAGCGGATACTCCTCTTCATCGACGAACGTTGGAATTGTGAAGACGTCGCCTATCCGAGCATTCGAAAAATCGAGTGTTCTGGCAAAATAAAAAGAGGACAGCATATCTTGCGACAAGGGAGGAATTTTAAACGTGTCGCCTTTGTTGGTGCTTACCGCAGCCTTTTCCTGATGAAATCGGTAGGTCTGATACTTTTCATAACCCCCTTCGCGTATGTCACGAACAAACTCCCAAGGGAAAATGCCTTGTTCGTCGAGGTAGGTCTCGTACCGGTCTCGCACTTTGAAAAACCAGTTGAAAGCGCCCAGGGTCTTTCCCGTTCCGATCACGTGTAAGGCGTCGCGGCCCTTGTACTTTCGCTTACTCTTGTAAACATTGAGCTCGGCCTCACCCGCATCGATCAAACCATAATGCAATCTGAATCTCAGGTACTCTCCTTCACCAAATGCAGCCTGATCGATTGCCGGTAGGCTCATCACGGGGAGGGTGTCCAAACTAGCCTCCGGCGGTCTCTTCTGCGAGAAAACCGAGATGTGCATCAGCACGCTTAGCGTAAGAAGTATTAATGGCTTCATGCAAGGGGTTAGTCAAAATCCATTCCAAACGTTCGGAAGACTTCGTATTAGACGTTTAGAGAAAGAAAAAATTGTCCTAAATCACCACATTCACAATTCGCTTCGGTACTACGATTACCTTCTTGGGAGTTTTGCCTTCCAAGTATTTCGCGGCTTCCGCCGAATCCAAAACGGCTCTTTCCACCTCATCTTTTGGCATGTCAGCTGCCAAAGCCATTTTGAAGCGCATCTTTCCATTGAACGAAACAGGGTATTCAAACTCGTCGTCTTCCAAATATTTCTGTTCGAAAGCGGGCCAAGGCTGCTTCAAAACTGAATCGGAGTATCCAAGCTTCTCCCAAATTTCCTCGGCAAAATGAGGCCCATAAGGCGAGATCAAGATGGTAAGTGTCTCGAGCACTTGCTTGTTATTGCTCTTAAGTGCCGTCAGTTCATTGACTGCAATCATCAAGGTACTCACGACTGTATTCCAGGAGAGACGCTCCAAGTCGTCGGTCACTTTCTTGATGCAGCGGTGCAGGGTTTGCAATTCCTTTTTTGACGGAGCATCATCACTGAGGCAGATATTACCGTCGCCATCGTGAAGCAAGCGCCAGAACTTTCGCAAAAAGTTGTGGACTCCGCTAATTCCTTGCGTATCCCATGGCTTGGACTGTTCCACAGGACCGAGAAACATTTCGTACATCCGCAAAGTGTCTGCACCGTATTCATCGCAAAGATCATCCGGAGTCACGACATTGTACCAGCGCTTCGACATTTTCTCGACTTCGTGTCCGCAATGGTATTTCCCGTCTTTGGCAGTTATCAGGCATGCGTTGGTATATTCTTTTCGCCATTGGCGAAAGGCGTCAATGTCCAAGATGTCATTTTCCACGATACTAACATCTACATGCAGCGGAGTGAAGGCGTACTCCCAAGAAATATTCTCGGTTTTTAGTTGAGCGTCAGTACCAATTACTTCATGTAGCAAAGTAGATAATCGTTGTTCGACGTAACCTTTCGCATCTACCAAATGACCGTGCTTTTTCCAATCGTCGTAAATTTCTTTTGAAACAAAGATTTCAGGGAATTCCTTAGTGGATGGCAAACTTGATACATCATCAATTCCGGGCACTTGAAAACCTGCCAGCTCCAGTCGATAAACCATACTTGACCTTCCCAAGATCATTCCTTGGTTGACCATTTTGCCGAAAGGCTCGTCAAAATCGATGTAACCTCGATCGGACAAGAATTTCGTCCAAAAGCGCGAATACAATAAATGTCCCGTGGCGTGCTCGGCTCCTCCGACGTATAAGTCAACGGCTCCCCAGTACTTTGCCTTTTCGGGTGACACCGGGAGATCGGTATTCTTCGGATCCATGTAGCGTAGGAAATACCAAGACGATCCCGCCCAGCCCGGCATGGTGTTGTGCTCCATCCGATCGCCTTCAAATATGGGCCAATCTTCTTTTTTGGCTCTGGCCAATGGGGGTTCGCCCGAATCCGTAGGCAGGTATTTGTCTACGGGAGGAAGCGTCAATGGCAATTGATCTTCGGATAGAAGGTGAGGAACATCGTCTTTGTAATAAATCGGAAAGGGTTCACCCCAATAGCGCTGACGCGAAAAGATGGCGTCGCGCAGTCGGTAATTGACCTTCCCGTAGCCAAATCTTTTTTGCTCGAGCTCAAAGATGACCGTCTCCATGGC
>DATFKV010000123.1:0-2080 GCA_035268465.1 Cryomorphaceae bacterium
CCATAGGTCTTTCAGTGGTTTCATCACCCAATCCGCGCACCAAAATATATTCACTACCGGTAACGTCTGCCGTTACCAATTGATCGGCGCCAATACATTGACCGTCCTCATTACCTGAGAGCCAGGATCCTGAATTACACACAATTGCTTTGTCAGAGGTTACTCTCGTTCCGTTTACGTTATTGATATCCTCATTGGACAAATCGTTGTGATCAACCCCCACAACATAAGATTCAAAAGCATCCAGAGTAACGGTAATCGGTTCGCCGGGAGTTTGACCGATAAAATTTATCGGGTCCTTGATCATGTCAATGGTCACCTGCGTGTTATCCTCGGTGGCCATGACGGAGATAAAATGTGATCTCCTCTCGTTGTTCCAAACTTCGCTGGTATTATTGATGGTGTAAACATGTCCGCTAAAAAACTTTGTTCCTAACCCAACTTGTCCTTTGGACGTGAGTGAGAATCCTTGAGAACCCGCTTTGTGACGCATATTGACGAAGAATGGTTGGAAGCTCTCAAAATAGAGCCCCTGAGATCGAATTGGCATATTCAAGCTGTCCCTGGGAATAACATTCAGCGGATATACTGAAGTCGCGGGATCGCCCGTGGCATTTCCCGTTGGCCCAAAAGTATATTCTTTCGGCGTAGCCTTGGAAATCATTTCAACGCGCAAGGTGTCACCAAATCCGTTCATGATATAAACGGGAATGGTATCCTCGGTAGGAGTCGAAAGGCTCACAAAATGATCCTCAATGTTTTGTTGGTTGGTATTATCCTCTACTTTAGCAAAAAATGGAGGAATCCAGTGCTTGGTATCCAATTGAGCTGCTACTTCAAAACTGAAGAAAAGCAGCAATAGGGGCAGTACTTTATAAAAGGTTTTCATAAGGGGAAATTATTGTTCTGGTTCAATCATTTTTTCTTTTCCAAACCGAATCCCCAAGAAAATTTCATGGGTTCCATTCGAGTAATTTCTCAATTCAGAGGTTGTCAAATCAATGGAGTAGCCTAAAGTGAGGTAATCCATAATTTGGTATCCGGCAAACAGAACTGCCGCATCGCTAGTCCGATACGAGCCTCCCAGCCAAAGGTTACTATTATACAGCACTCTGGCGCTCACATCTATTTGAGGATCAAGAGGTGACACGTACTTTATTAGTGCAAAAGGCTCTATATCAAATGTTTCACTTATCGTGAACTTGTAGCCACCGGTCAAAAAATAATGCACGGCCATGCGTCCTTCTGTATCTCCTTGGAACAGATCAAGCTCGTTATTGAATAGCTGAGTGGCCGAAATACCAAGATGAAACTGTTCGCCGTACCACAATGCGCCAAAAGAAGCATCGGGCTTCAGCTCTGCCTGCATAGAATTGGTCAGCGCCTGATCGTTGTTGTCTCTAAGAGTAATTTGGGTTCCGTCGATAGCAAACTGAGTAATTCCCAACGAAACTCCCAAAGAAACCTTTGAGTTCTCGGTAACTTGTAATTGATAAGAGTAAGCTCCTTGTGCTCCGGTTCTGCGAGTTGGTCCGGCCACATCGGTGATGAGCGAGCCCCCAAAGCCCATTTTTCCTGAGGCACTCGGCGCGTGTAAACCCAAGAAATACGTTCTCGGCGCATCGGTAATTCCCGACCATTGCGTTCGGTGAGTAGCCAAGGCATTAAAATTTTCAGCACTTCCCGCAAAAGCAGGATTGAACGTAAAACCCGACAAGAAGTACTGCGAAAATTGCTGCACCTGCTGGGCATTCAAACCCTGGAGGAAGACGAGAAAAAGCGATATGAAGACAATTCTTTTCATCATCTGTGCAAGGTTATTGGTCCGGTAATCGGATCAGGGAAACGGGGATCGTTTAACTCAATGGTAAAATAATACGTTCCACTCGGTAGAAAGGAGCCGTTGTACGTTCCATCCCAAGCAATGGTCGAGTTGTACCCCTGTGATTCAAAAACTTCAGCTCCCCAGCGGTTGAAGACGTGTACGACCATTGAGGGGAAAAGTTCAATGTTTTCAATTATCCAGGTGTCATTGACTCCATCTCCATTGGGAGTAAATCCTGATGTGATCTCCAGATCA
>DATFKV010000124.1:0-2404 GCA_035268465.1 Cryomorphaceae bacterium
AATGGCTCAGAGATGAAAATGGAAACATCATCGTTGGCGAAAATGGACTGCCTTCCATTGCACCCGAATCAGGCAATGTAGGTAGCTGGATTCCTGATTGGACGGGGGGTATTCGAAACACCTTTTCTTACAAAGATTTGACACTGTCCTTCTTCTTGGATATTAGAAAAGGTGGTGACATTTGGAATGGCACCTACGCACGTATGAATAACGTAGGAACTTCAGGTGACTCGGAAGATCGAGAAAGAACATACGTCGTAGATGGTGTGAATGTCAACGGAGAAGTCAATACCACTGAAATCGATGCTCAGACGTACTACAGAACCGTTGTAGGAGATGCAGGGGGAGCAGCTGAAGAATTTGTAGAAACCGTGGATTGGGTGCGACTGCGTGACCTCTCCCTTTCTTATAGATTACGCTTCAGCGAAACCGCCTTTGTTAGCTTCTTGGATATCACATTCACCGGAAGAAACTTATGGTTGTCGACCAACTATAAAGGAGTAGATCCGGAAACCAGTTTAACGGGTGCCGGTTCAAACCTTAACGGTTTTGACTATTTTAATAATCCAAATACAAGGTCATACAGACTAGCCGTATCATTCTCATTTTAAAAACAGAAGAAATATGTTGACCAAAAAAATATCAATTAAAATTATCGCACTTTCATCAATACTTTTGATGATTAGCGCTTGCGATGGATATCTCGAAGACGACATTGAATCTCCGAATGATCCCGTAGAAGCAACACCCGGACTTTTGCTATCCAATGTTCAAGTAGCGACATTTGCTGCGTACTCCGGACAATTGACTCGCCAAAGTCTAGTATTTAACCGACAACTTGCCGGAACGGCCGAAGGATCTCAATCGCAAGAAATAGCTCTGTACAATATCACTGAACTAACAAATGTTAACGAATGGGAAGCTATATGGGCAGGTGCAGTTGTAGATTCAAGAAATATTATCCGTGATTACGGTGCAGATAATCCGTACTACTCAGGAATAGCCAAAGTCCTTTTGGCACTGAACATTGGGCTGGCAACAGACCTTTGGGGTGCAGTGCCGTTCGATCAAGCAGGGCTTGGATTAGAAGTAGACCTTACTCCCGCTTATCAAACGCAAGATGTTGTACTGCAAAGAATTCAAACCACACTCGACGAAGCCATCGTTGAATTGGGGGCAGAATCAACGGCAAACACCTTTTTCCCGGGAGCGGATGATCTGATCTTTCAAGGTGACGTTCAAGGTTGGATCCAAACTGCTTGGATTTTGAAAGCGCGATATGCAAATCGCTTGAGTGAAATTAATCCTTCACAAAGCGCAAATGATGTACTGTCATACATTAATCAAAGCGGTGCAATGTCCCCCGAAAATGACGCCTTCATGAATTTCTTTGGAGGAAACGCCATCAATCAATGGAGAGCATTTGAAAATGATAGAGGTGCGTACTATCGCGTTAGTTCATTCTTTGTGGATTTATTGACCGACAGCAGCACTGTTGCCGATCCAAGGGCAGAGTTCTTCTTCACAACTGATGCTAATGGCAGTTATAGCGGAACACCGTTTGACGATCAATCAGTAACGAGTTCTTCATATGTTGGAGATCTATATGCTCAGGACAATTCACCGGTACCTTTGGTAACCTACGTCGAAGCAAAATTCTTAGAAGCCGAAGCGCATTTAAGAGCCGGTTCACCCGGGATGGCCGCCGAGGCTTACAACACGGCTGTTATTGCCTCCGTAGAGCAAGTGACAGGCTCTTCTCCTTCTCAAGAATTCATCGATGAGTATGCCAGTGCTGATGCAAGCATTGCCTTGGAAGATATTATGCTTCAAAAGTACATCGCGCTATTCGTTCAAATTGAGACCTATTCTGACTGGAGGAGAACAGGTGTACCCGAACTCAATCCTTTCGCAGGTGCAGTTATAGGCGGCATCCCATTGCGCCTTCCCACACCTCAAGACGAAAGGCTCTACAATCCTAACGCGATCGTAGTCGGTGATCCATTGATCCCTGTATATTGGGATGTGAACTAAACTAGAAAACATCATTTTAAAAGGCCTGCCCCAAATTTGGGGCAGGCCTTTTTAATTCGCACTCCACATTACTTAAGAGAGGCTTCGATGTTTCATTTTCAGCCTTTTACAAATCGCGACATGCGGCCTGAATAGCTTCTCTGTGAAAGACCACGTTGTCCGGTTTAGTTTTAACAAAAAAAATGAGTGATCAATACTCTTCACGAGGGGAAAAAAGGCATCCTTCTTGTATATGATTTGAATGAAGTGAAACCTTTCACCTCCGAAAACCGAAAAACAAAGAAGACCAAAGTCTTCTACAGAATGAAAGACATTAACGCATCAGGCCTTAAGAAAGCCGACATCCAGCATCTACTAGCGACTCCCGAGG
>DATFKV010000125.1:0-7053 GCA_035268465.1 Cryomorphaceae bacterium
TTGGCGAATTCAAATTCGGCAGGAAAGCATCCTTCAACTCCATTGAGGGCAATACTCACATTTGGCAATGGGAACACTTTTATATTGCCGCTCGTGGTATCGGTACAACCAAACCCGGACTGTGCGACCATCGTGACGGTAAAGTCGCGAACGGTATCCATCGAATTCACGAAGATGTTGGAAGGATTCGGCACAAACGCCTCATTTCCATCCCCGAAAGACCAATTATAAGTAGCAGCTCCAAATGATGTGTTTATAAAATTGACACCCAGTGGTGAACACCCTTCAGTTTCCGGTGCAAATTGGGCCATGACTTCCGGATAGACCGTGATCTCAATTATGGAGGTGTCTGCACAACCGAAATCTGTTGAAGCAATCATAGAAACCTGGAAATCCTGAGGTGCATTGGAAGTGGAAACGAACTCATGTTGATGAACCAAACCCAATGTATCGGAAGAACTGCCATCGCCATAATTCCATTGATAATTTGTCGCAACTGAACTATTGTTCTGGAAATTCACCGGGTAGGGCGAACATCCCGCTACTCCACTTGGAATGACTGAAGCATTAGGCTTCGGGTGCACGATTATTTGACTTCGAGCCGTATCCTCACAACCAAACATAGAAGTGGCAACAAGTTGGATATCGAAGGTGTCCGGCTCAAAGCCTACGGTTTGATAGCCACCAAGCGGCTCCTCCGCCACACTCACAGTTCCATTCCCCAAATCCCATTGATAAAAAGATGCATTAACACTTTCATTTTCAAAAATAAATGAGAGAGGAGAACATTCTTCAACCGGGTGTGAAAATGCTGCGTCAACTAGTGGATGCACTTCAATATTTCTGGTAAAAGATTCGCTACACCCTTGTTCTGTGAAGGCTGTTAACTCTATTGTGTAGGTTATTGTTTGATTAGTCGTATTCTCAAAAGTATACTCATGGACGGTAGCCGCGGTATCTGAAATAAAGCCATCCCCGTAGCTCCAAACCACCGAATCAGCGAGGATGCTTTGATTGGTAATATTTATAGTCAATGGTCCACATCCGGATGTTCGATCAACCGAAAATTGAGCGACCGGATCGGGGTTTACCGTGACAGAAGCAGAAGAAGTGTCGTTACATCCAAATGCGGAAGTGGCCACCAACTCAACATCGTAAGTAATGGGGCTCAATGTTGAGTTCCCGTAGGTGTGCTCAGGATTTGGGGCCGTACTAATCGTCCCGTCCCCGAAAGTCCATTGGTAACTAATGGCGCCTGTGACTACTGGAAACTGCACGCTGAAGGGATTACACCCTGTATCAGCAGGCAATGTAAAGTCAAAGTCAGGCTGCGGGAAAACAGAAATCAGAGTGGACGTTGTATCATCACAACCGCTAGGCGTATAGGCAATCAACTGAACCTCGAACTGTTGGATTGAAGCCGTATTGTTCACAAATTGATGGCTCGGATTTTCTTCGACAGTTGTAGTTCCATCACCAAAATCCCACGCATAAATATCTGCATTGATGGAAGTGTTAAGGAAATTTGCCGGGTCAGGATCACAACCGGGTATGTAGAAGGATTGAAACTGAGCCACCGCGTTGGCATAGACAGTAATACTACTGATCGCTGTGTCTCGACACCCGAAGGCATTTTGAGCAATCATAGTAACAGTATAGACCGAGTCTGCATCACCAAAATTATTAAAGGTGTGAGTGGGGTTTTCGTCACCACTTCCGCCACCACCGCCAAAAATCCAAGAATATGAATCTCCTCCGCTAGTGGTATTGTTGAAATCAACCTCTAGTGGTGCACAACCCTCTGTCACAAGATGAGTGAATGAAGCATCCGGAGCGGGCTCGACATTTATAATTTGTGTACTTGAGTTCGAACAGGTTGCCGTAGAAACCGTAAGCTCAACTGTAAAAGTCCCTGTTCCCGAATATGCGTGTGTGGGGTTTTGATTTTGTGCATCATTTCCATCACCAAAATCCCAGTCCCATGAAACAATAGGATCTCCTGCTTGAGATGTAGACAAATCAACAAAACTCCCGACGGAGCCGATACAAACATTCTGAACCAAAAAGTCAGAAACCGGTGACTCAAAGACCTCTACAATTCGGGTATCGCTATTGGCGCAGCCGTTGGGAGAAGATACGGTGAGAACGACATTATACGATCCCGGGGAATTATAATTCTGCACGGGAGGTGATTGTCCCGAAAAAGTGTTGCCATTTCCAAAACTCCATTCCCAATCATTTATAGTTCCGGTGGATGCATCGCTGAAATTGACTTGGAGATTATCACAAGCTTCGTCATTGTCCAAATTAATCTGAGCAACCGGGGCAGGTAAAACCGTAATTGGAACATAGGCCGTATCGGCGCACCCGCTTCCGGGACCTCCCACGGCTGCTATAAGTTCTACGTTGAATGTCCCGGCAGAATTAAACACGTGATCCACAGTTGGCGCACCCGAAAGTACCAGTGGTGTACCATCATCAAAATTCCATTGAAAAGCCGTTGCATTTCCGGAGGAATTATTGGAAAAAGTGACCGTTTCGCCTTGGCAAATAGTAGAGGCACTTGCCGCGGCGTCAGCAGTGGGAGGCGCCACGATTTCTACCTGTATCGTCACCGCGTCAATGCCGCAAAGGTTACTATCCAAAAGGGTAACCTCATAAGTACCGATTGCCGGATACTCCATCGTTTGAGGAAAAGTAGGAGGCCATGGTGTCCAGTCGATGATTGAATCATATCCAAGGCCCCAATAATCTCCGAAATTCCAATACTCGTAACGCTGGTAAATATTTCCTTGAAAAAGGCAGTTCCTCTCAGTTGTATTGTTAAATGTAAACTGATTATCAGGCCAGCATAAAACAGTAGCTGAAGGCGTGATTCCCGCGTCATCGATATCCCAGATTCGAATGGGGTTGAAGGTCGCGGTACTGGGGCCACCTTGTACGGTATTGCAATAATTTTCTGCGGTAAGGGTTACAACGGTCTCACAATCCACCGTTCCCGGCTGATAGGTGTGAGAAACGACTTGACCCAAGTTAGTGTAGTCATAAACCTCTATAGGTGAGCCGTCACCAAAATCCCAGGTAAAAACTGTAGTTTCTGAGGTATTTGTGCTGGAATTAATAAAGTCCATCGTTTGTGGGGCGCATGCTTGGGTCAAACCACCGACGGGAACTTGGATCGAAGCATTACTTGCTTCTTCCATTACCACCACGCCGTTTACCGTGCATCCCGTGGCCGTCTCCGTAAACGTCAATAAGAAAGTATCAACAGTAGCGGTATAAGTATGAGTAATGAAGTTTGGAGGAACCAAGCTACCACCTGTTTGAATGGGCGAACCATCACCCCAATTCACCTCCCAAGCACCGATATTATTTGGCGACTGAAGGTTAAGACTGAAGTTGTTTCCGTTACAGCTATACCAGTAAGGAGTATCAGTTGGGTTGCCGAAAAAGTCAAACAACTCACACTGGGCCCTAAGCTGTGCGCCGGTGAACAGAAGCAAGGGGAGAATGACTAAAACTATTTTTCTTGCAATCCTCATATCCCGCATTTACGCAAAAACCCGAGAAAGGTTTGCCCGCAGGAAAGTATGAGAGGTAGTTTGGAAAGGTGAAAAAATGAGGTAAACTAGTGAGGATCCTGAAAATCAGGATTGTTTACAAAGTCCTCATCGGTCAAGGTTTCCAAGAAAGCGACTAAATCGTCGATGTCTTGCTCAGATAGGCCCAACCCCACTCCCTGAAATTTCATCAATGGGTCAATGGTTGGAGAAGGGTGTCCACCCGCATTGTAGTGTTCGACGACTTCTCGAAGTGTTTCAAATCGACCGTCGTGCATGTAGGGAGCGCTCAGAGCGATATTTCTGAGCGTCGGTGTTTTAAACTGCCCTTCCGAAAACGGACTGCCGTTGACCAATGCACGACCTAAATCGGTAAAGACGGTATCAAGACCATTGTTATGAAACTGTTGATCGGTAAACAAAACCAAAGCTCCCCCGTGGCAGTGGAAGCAATCCCCGCCGCTTTGACCACCTGGATATACATTGGGATCACCGCCTTCGGCCAGAAAAAGGAATAAACCGTTTTGCTCGTTGAGACTCAATTGAGCAGGTCCATACTGAGCTTGGTCAAATTCACTGTTTGCCGATACCATGGTCCGTATGAACTGAGCCATAGCATAGGTTATTCTCACAGAATCAACACAAGGAGTACCAAATGCAGCCGTAAACATGTCTTGGTATGCGGTGTCGCTGCCTATTCTGTCGACGGCTTCCCTCCACGAGAGGTCCATTTCAATCGGATTTTCAATAGGCTCCAGCAGTTGCTCTTCCAATGTACGTGCTCTGCCATCCCAAAAGAAATTCGTGTTCCAAGCCATATTTACCAGGGCCATACTATTTCTGGAAGTCAAATCTCCATAGAGACCAACACTCTTAGGTACATTATCAGAAAAGGAAGCTGAAGGGAAGTGGCATGAACCACAACTGACAGCATTGTTTCGCGAAAGCTTTTTTTCCCAAAAAAGATGACGACCTAGCTCTATCCCTTCTTCCGTAAAAGGGTTGTCGGCGGGAAGTATAGGATCCGGGAAAAAAAATGGCTTTTGAAATTCGTAGGGCGTTCCGGCACCGGGCACACTCTCACAGAGGAGGTTTTCTTCGCTTTGACTTTCATCTTTCTTGCAAGAAGACAAAAACACCAAACCGGCAATTACCCCGATGGCAAGCAATCTCGAAGTAAACTCACACGTCCTCAATAATTTGGTCATTTCAAGACAAATGATTTCGCCATATTATTAGCCAGCTTCATTCCCGTTTCCAATTGTGCCTCTGAGCCGTGAAAAGAGGTCACCTCAGCTAAATTGATGGTATCTGCAACAGTAGCAAAGATACTGTCTACATCAACTGCAAAGGCAAATAGCAGGGTTTCTCCGGAATCAATATTTATTGATTTTTCAAACATTCCCACTTCTCTGAACAAGGTATCTGTTCCTGTGTGAAAAGCAAAAGACATCGGGAGGAAAGGGTCGCTATTGGGTTCGAGGTCAAAGCGACCATCGAATGAAAAGAATCGATAACCCGAAGCCCATTGCCAGTACATACCCCCGGATGTTACTTCACTCAAAGGATGTCCTGCAGGATATTGTGATATGGAAAAATCCGGATCATTGGTTCCGTTCATAGCGGATGGTACTCCCAAATCGTAACTAAGCCCCGAATATTTCCCTCGTTGAACCACGAATTCAATACTCCTTCGATTGTCCTGCATGGCGATTAACTCAATGTCAGAAAGCTGAACATAATCACCATCCGTCTTATGCAGCCTGATGTTCGATACGTAAAACTTGATATCCGATACGTTGAATGGGTATCCGTGAATATTGGTATGATTCTCTCCCATTTGCAAATCATCTCCTCCAAACCGAGGATCAAAGGTCATAAACAACTTAGAATCCGGATTGGATTCGTCATCGTCACAAGAAATGGTTAAGCTTGCAATTAGGAGAATAAAGAAAAATCTTTTCATAAGAGGACTCTTTGCGTTAGCGCACGGTAACTATACAAAAATACCCTATTTTTCCCTGCTTTAAAGCAACTTCGATCACATTGAAAAATACAGACACATTGCGTTTTCACATATACAAATCTTCAGCAGGGTCGGGAAAAACCACTGCTCTTATTGGAGTATTTTTAAGACTAAGTCTCTCGTCATCAAACCCGGGTAGATTTAAGAGCATCTTGGCAATAACCTTTACAAATAAGGCAGCCAACGAGCTTAAAGAGAGGTTCATCTCGTCTTTGAAAAAACTCAAAACTTTGAATCCGGAAGACAATGCAGAATTGGAAGACTTTGAAGTAAAGCAACTTCTGACGGAAACCAAGCTGACCCCAACTGAATTGAAAAAGCGGGCGGGTAAAGTATTCGAAATGGCGCTCAGAGATTACGATGAGATCGGAATCGGAACAATCGACGGGTTCAACCATAAATTGATTCGATCGTTTAGTCGTGACTTACGACTCAAGTCCGACTTTGAGGTAGAGCTCGATGAAGCAAATCTCTTCGCCGATGCCGTTGACCTATTGTTAGAAAAAGTAGGTGTTGACAACCACATCACCCATCATCTTCTTAACTACTTGAGGCAATCCATCGACGACGATAAAAAAGCGAATATCACCACGCGGCTCAATGAGCTCAGGGACCTACTGTCAAAAGAAGATTCAGAGCTACCCGTAGCATCACTTTATGATCTCGAGCCTGCTACTTTTGAGGAAACAAAGAAGAAACTTCAGCCCACCATCTCCTCGTTTGAAAGTACCTGCCATACCATCGGCTCCAAAGTGTTTGAGATTTTCAATGAAGAAGGAATTGAAGCGGATGATCTCAGTTATAAGAAGGGAGGCTATTACGGATACTTTGAAAACTTGAAGGATTATACCGGTGACTATGCAAGTCTGCATGGAAGCTTAAAGAAAAGGCTCGATAAACCTTGGCACAGTGGTTCGGCTTCAGCTGCAGCAAAAGAAGCCATAGAAAGGCGTCAACCGGAATTACTGGAGTACTATTATTCCGCTACGGCCCATTTTCACAAGAATTACACGGACTATGCCATCGCGAAAGCGCTGAATGCACAGATCGATTTGCTGGCAGTTCTGGTCGATTTATCACGAGAATTGAAAACATTGGCCGAAGAACGAAATGTAGTACCGATATCGACTTTCAATGGGATCATTTCAAAATCAATGAGAGATGAACCCGTGGCATTTATCTACGAGAAGTTCGGAAATCGCTACAAGCATGTCCTGATCGATGAGTTTCAGGACACCAGCGAATTGCAGTGGAATAACATCACCCCTTTCGTGGCAGAATCTTTGGCTTCGGGGCAGTTCAATATGGTAGTAGGAGATGCCAAACAGAGCATCTACCGTTGGCGAGGTGGAAAAGCAGAGCAACTCATTCGCTTGCCCGATTTAGACCCTCAGAACACGAGCATCGGGGCGGACACGAGAATGAGTTTTGCCCAAAATGCCAAGATTGTTCCACTGGGAGTAAACT
>DATFKV010000126.1:0-2603 GCA_035268465.1 Cryomorphaceae bacterium
ATTGTCTTTCAAGATATAAGCCTCTTTTCTTATTGAAAACGAAAAAAGCGGAGTTAACACCCCGCTTTTTTTATTGGTTCAACTTTCTTTGTCTAAATAAAACTTAAACCAATGAAACGTGTAATCCTCATCACCTTTGCCTTTTTATCCTTAATATCTGAAGCTCAGCAAGTAGAATACAAAGTGGTAACCACCATCGAGTCGATTATTCCGGCAGGAATAGGTAGATCGAGAATAATTAGTGAAGAAGAAAAGCTCAACTACGAAGACTTTACCACGGAAAGAATTGACGGTAAAAAATCAAAGCAGGGTGATGTAAAGCGGAGCGATGCCAAGATTGACAACTTCGAAGAAACGAAGTTGCTCAACTTTTTCAGCATAGCGGGTATCAACTTTCAGAATATCGCCTCCAATGATGCAATCATTTCAGACAAAATCAACAAGATGATTGCTCAAGGTTGGGAATTGGCTTTCGTAGTAAGCGGAGTGGAATCTGATGCCGGCAAAGACGATGGTCAGGGCATCTATATCACACGCTTTATTTTCAAGCGCACGCTCTAGTCGCCCGAAAAAAGCTTATCACTGAAATTAAGCATGTACAATTTTTCGGAGGCCCGTGTAATTGCGGTGTAAAGCCACCGTAAATACTCGGTGTCGAGCATTTCTTCGGTCAGGTACCCTTGATCTACAAATACAGCAGGCCACTGTCCACCCTGAGATTTATGACAAGTCACCGCGTAGGCAAACTTGACTTGTAAGGCATTGTAAAAAGGATCCTTTTTCAGTGCTTCAGTGCGTTCCTTTTTGGTTTTGAGATGCTCGTATTCCATCAATGTTCTTCGGTATACCTCATCGGTAGCGGCCTTAGGCATAGATGCCGAATCAATGTCCAATGCATCAAGCCAGAGCAGCACTTCGGTTTCCGGCTCACCGGAATAATCGATCAGTCGAACGCTGGCTTCCTGAAACTTAAACCCGTACCGCTCATGAAATTTTCCGAGGCGGGTTATTTCCATAACATCACCATTGGCTATAAAGCCCGCCCCTGATTTTTCGTCCAGCCAGTGGTAATTATTCCGAACGGACATCACAAAGTCACCGCCTGAAATTTCTTCTTCTCGAAAGAAGACTCTAGCGCGTATTTCCTTGTTGTATTGATTTGCACGTTTGTTGGAACGTGTCACCAAGATGGCACCCTCGGGTCCTCTTTTTGAGAATTCATCTTCCAAAGACTCCTGCAATTCATAACCCGTAAGACTCACCACATCATTGCCTGTTGGCAGATCCATGGGGAAGACTTCCATGTCATCTTTTTCCAAAGCCATTCGAATTCGCGTGGCCAGTTCGAGAATGCCCGAGTCTTCTTTTTGACGTGTTACATCAGTAAGTTCAGAAAGGGCTGCAGTGACGTGAAATGAGGTTTTCAGGTATTTGAGATCGAGGGCAGGACTATAATCGCTTCCCACAGGAGGGAGCTGAGCACCATCGCCAATTAAGATCAGCCGACAGTTCTTTCCGTTGAAAACGTATTCGAATAAATCGGTCAGCAAATCACCGCCACCCGAGACCGAATAATTTTCGGCACCTATCATGGAAGCTTCATCGACTATAAAAACCGTATTGGTGTGAAGATTGGCTCCGGGGACGAAGAAAACGCCGCCGGCAGGAGTCTTTTGCTTAAAGTATATTTTCTTGTGAATGGTAAAAGCGGGCTTTCGCGTATATGCCGACATTACCTTGGCAGCTCTACCGGTTGGGGCGAGCATTACATACTTAAAATCAAAGTAGGGCAAGGTTTTGATCAGAGCATTCACCGTGGTGGTTTTACCCGTACCCGCATATCCCTTAACTACCAATAGGCAGTTTTCCTTGTCGCTGGCCACAAATCGACCCAGAGCGTAGAGCAACTTCTCTTGGGAAGGGGTGGGTGAAAAATAGAAGTTTTCTTGCAAGGATTTTTCAACCCGCCTCGCTATTGATTCTTTGCTATCCGAATGCGCATTCACTTGCCGAAAATAAGCCAATTTTAGCCGTTACTGAATTAGGTAGTTTGAAACACCTTCGTTTCAAAAAAATTGTAGTTTTGTTGCCGTTACAAAAGAAAACTTCATGCAAAGAATAGGACGTTTACTTGGTGCTTATTTGTTTCCGGTACTTCTCATACTAATGGGGCTGTTACTTCTCATCATTTCCTCCGGTCAAACCAACCTCTTTAAATTGGCAGGATTAGGTATCCTGATCGTTGGAATTCTGGGTGCACTCTATGTAAAAGGAATTATCAATAGAAAAATTCAGATGATTGTTACCATCGTAGTTGCCATTGGTGCAGCTTATTTTGCCTACATGGATTATGACGTAATTCAAGACGAGCTCGCCTACTACAGACAGAAGGAAAAGGTGAAGACCGCCGTAGTACAGCGATTGAAGGATATACGTAAAGCTCAGATTGCCTACAACAAGGAACACGGAAAATACGCCAACTCCTTCGACTCTCTTATCTACTTTTTGAAGAATGGTGAAATTTCGTTGATCAAACGTTTGGGCTCTCTTCCCGATTCATTGCCCACGGAAGAAATGGCAATGGAGGCGGGAATTATTCAAAG
>DATFKV010000127.1:0-3309 GCA_035268465.1 Cryomorphaceae bacterium
AACGCATACGCAGCCACTGAACCCAAAGCCAAACTCACGCCTTATTCATACGAATTGGGAGAGCTCGAGCCCGAGCAAGTGGACATTAAAGTAGCTTACTGTGGCATTTGCCATTCAGATTTGAGCATGATCAACAATGACTGGGGAATGACCCAATACCCGATAGTGCCCGGTCACGAAATAATCGGCGAGGTAGTCGCAGCCGGAAATGCCGTTAAGAATGTAAAAATTGGCGACAAAGTAGGATTGGGTTGGACGTCTGCATCGTGCATGAGCTGTCAGCAGTGCATGGAGGGTTCGCACCATCTTTGTGCCGATTCGCAAGGGACCATCGTGGGCAGACACGGAGGTTTTGCCGATTACGTTCGCGGGCATTGGTCGTGGGCCATTCCGCTGCCCGATGCCATAGATATGAGCAAAGCAGGGCCATTGCTCTGCGGGGGCATCACCGTTTTTAGTCCGATTATTTTGGCCAATGTCAAACCGACCGATACCGTCGGGGTAATCGGAATCGGCGGCTTAGGCCATATGGCGCTTAAGTTTCTAAAGCACTGGGGATGCGAAGTCATTGCCTTCAGTTCCAATCCTTCAAAAAGAGAGGAAATCCTAAAGATGGGAGCAAGCAAAGTCATCAACTCCAAATCTCCCGAGGAATTGGAAAGCATCGCCGGCAAACTGGACTTTATTCTCAACACCACCAACGTGACCTTGGATTGGGATTCTTACCTGTCCACGCTGGCACCAAAAGGAAGGTTTCATACCGTAGGGGCCGTTTTGGAACCGATGGCCATTGCGGCGTTCAGCTTGATCATGGGAGAAAAGTCGGTTGGAGGAAGTCCTATTGGAAGTCCTGCTTTGACCAAAACCATGCTCGACTTTTGTGTGCGGCACGAAATCTATCCGACGGTGGAAGAGTTTCCTTTCGAAAAAGTCAACGAAGCCATGGAACACTTGGAAAATGGCAATGCGCGGTTTAGGGTGGTGTTGAAAAAATGACAATTACGCTGAACCGATAAGGCTGAGGGTAGTAGCCGATGGTCGATAGTCGATAGTCGATGGTCGATAGTTGATAGTCGATGGTTGATAGTCGATGGTCGATAGTTGATAGTCGATGGTTGATAGTCGATGGTCGGTGGTTGATGGTTGATGGTTGATGGTTGATAGTTGTATCACTGTCGGTAGAGTCGGGCTTTTCCTCACTTATCCACACGGCTTCAACGAAGCTGTTTTTCATTATATGTGAAAATTGCCAAAGCCGATTGGAGTGAGTTTTTTCTGAGAAGTTTTGAGAAGGGGAGATCGCAAGCAGGATACAGTATTGTGAAACCAACATGCCCTTCTTCCGTGACGAAATTCGGTGAGACCATAGAGGCAAGCAGAAACACTGAGTGTATCTTATTTGGCACCTGCGCTGATAAAAGAATACTAGTGTGTTATATTCGCTTGTTGGCACACATTAAAATGAAAAAACTCAAAAGTATATTTTCAGCGATTACCCTGACAATTCTCCTTGTCACAGCTTCATGTGGAGTAATTAAGCAATCGGACAAAACAGCCAATACCAAAACGGAGACTTCAATATTTCCAAAACCGACAGGTTATGTAAACGACTTTGAGAATATATTGACTGACGCGGAAGAAAAGGAATTGACAGCGTTAATAAAGGGACTAGAAAGTCAGACGTCTGATCAAATTTCAATTGTCACTTTGACCGGTTTAGAACCATATGATAATATTGATGATTACTCATTCGACTTGGCAAATTATTGGGGAGTAGGTCAGAAAGACAAGAACAATGGCATTTTAATCGCAATCGGAAAGGAACTTCGGAAAATTAGAATACAGAATGGCTTCGGAATTGAGAAGCGACTGACCGATGCAGAAACCAAAAGAATAATTGACGAAGTGATGATTCCTGAGTTTAAGAATGACAACTATTTTGAAGGACTTAAAAAAGGAGTTGAGGCCATAATCCAAGAATTAAAATAAAAAATGCGTGAGGCAAAATTGTATAAGAATGCATAGCTTCATACTGATAGCTACGACATTTTATACTGAGCATGATGGCTCATGTGGAAACGGGGGAAAAGCATAAAATACAAGTAATAAAAACAGAAGAATATGTTCGGAATAAAACACATCAAATTTGACTCAATGACATACGTTCTTCATTTCAAGAACGGAGTCATAAAAAGAGAAGGTCGCGGTCTTTCATTTTTCTACTTTGCCCCTAATAGTTCGATTGTTGCAATTCCAATGGGTAGTAACGATTTACCGTTCATATTTAACGAATCAACCAATGACTATCAAACGGTAAATATTCAGGGACAGATCAGCTACAAGATCAGCGATCCTAAAACACTGGCAGATGTTTTAGATTTCACAGTAGATGATAATGGTCAGTATAAAAAGAATGATATTGAGAAATTGAATCAGAGAATCATAAATGAAGCTCAAACTGCAACTTCTTCCTTCATTCACGAAATAAAGTTGAAAGACGCCATCCGTTCGGCAAAATCAATCGAAGAAAGAATACAGGAAGGGCTGAAATCTTCGCATGCCATAGCGATGCTTGGAATTGATATACTAGGAGCGAATATTTTGGGTATTCAAGCAACACCTGAAATGTCACGAGCTCTTGAAACGGAAACAAGAGAAAAGCTTCAGCAAGAAGCCGATCAAGCAATTTTTGAACGTAGAAATTTTGCTGTAGAACAAGAAAGGATAATAAAGGAAACAGAACTGAACACAGAAATTGCGGTTGAAGAAAAGCAAAAGCAAATAGCAGAAAAGAAAATGGAATCCGAAGTTCAAAAAGCGGACAATGACCGTAAACTTCGAGAAATGAAATTGGAAGCAGACATTGTGGTTGAAAATCAAAGAAAACAACTCATTGAGCAAAAAACCGCCAACGATAAAAAAGAAGCTGAAACACAAGGTTACGTTACTGAGACCACTTTGAAACCTTACAGGAATATTGATTGGAAAATCCTGACCGCTCTCAATAACAATCCGGACCCCAAATTTAACATCTCACTAGCTTTTAGAGAACTTGCTGAAAACGCGGACAAAATCGGTAATCTAAATATCAGCCCTGAGTTGCTGGACTCTTTGCTCAACACCAAAAGAGATTCCGAAAAATGAGTATTGAGTACGCCATCGTTGTCAAAAACAGAACTCGACTGGAGTCTCTGATTGAACGTTTCAATACTAAGGCACAGGCAAAATTTTACATTGAGAGTCTTGGGGGCAATTTTGAGGATTATGAACGAGAGCACGAGATTTTTCACGAATCTTTAATCTCATTGC
>DATFKV010000128.1:0-8732 GCA_035268465.1 Cryomorphaceae bacterium
GGACGAAGAAGAAAGCGCTGAAGAGACCTTTCAAAATGAAGCAGCCGCAAGCGCTGCCATGATGAAAATGATGGGTGGCTCGGATGTGGAGGTTCAGGATGAATACACATTTACCCACCGCTTTGTAATTCTTATGGAGAACTTTGATAAAAAGGGGAAAATGGATCAATCAAATGAGATGACTTTTTTGTCCAAAGACGAATCTTCCGTCATGGGAATCTTAATGACTCAAGAGGGCATCAATACAGAGGTGATCTACGATTTGGAGAGCTACGAAATAATCACCCTCATGAAGACGGGAGAACAAAAGATGGGAACTACTATGTCCATAGACAAAAGTCAGATGGAGGATATGATCTCGGAAGAAGATTCTAAAGACGGTGATATGAGTAAAAGGCCGACTTTCAAAAAGACCGGAGAAACAAAAATGATTTCAGGATATTCTTGCGACGAGTACATTGTGGAAAATATAGAAAACGGCGACGGCGACAGTGTGACCTACTGGATCACCGAGGAATTGGATATTGACTGGATAAAGTCCATGGCAAATATGTCTAGCATGAACAAACAAATGCCCGACATGTATGCCGGTAGCGGTTACCCCGAAGATGGATCGGTCATTCAAATGATTATGACTCAGAAAAACGGTGAGAAAACCATGATGACCGTAAAAGAAGCGGAGACCGATAAGAACATCACTATCAGCACAAAGGGATACACCTTCATGAACATGATGGGAAGGTAAAACCTTATGGCAGGCACTTCTTCGATTGAAGATTCAATAAGCCGGCGAGAAATAAATCGATTGGCCATCCCGGCCATTCTTACGGGAATTGCAGAACCCGTAATCACCCTGGTAGACACCGCCTTCGTAGGCCAAATTGGTACTACTGAACTGGCTGCCGTCGGAATTGCCGGAAGTTTCTACTTGATGACGGTATGGATTCTCGCCCAGACACTAACGGCCATTGCAGCGATCGTCAGCAGGTATTATGGAAGCAAGAGAATAGAAGAAATCGAATCTTTGGTGCCGCAGGCACTGGCATCCAACATCCTTTTGGGCATTGGCTTTTTTCTATTGACTACTACTTTTTCCGAAGAAATTTTCCGCTTTTACAATGCCGATGGTGCGGTGTTGGAGCTCTGTCAAGACTATTTCAGCATTCGATCATGGGGATTTCCCTTCACGCTGGCTACGCTACTGCTCTTTGGCGTTTTCAGAGGATTGCAAAATACTTCCTGGGCCATGATCATCTCCCTAACCGGAGCCTTGGTTAATTTGGTGCTCGACTACACCTTGATTTTTGGAATAGATGGAAGCATAGATCCGATGGGCATTGAAGGCGCGGCTACGGCAAGTCTGGTTGCCCAAATATTGATGTTCGTGATGGCGCTGGTTTTTCTTTTCCTCAAGACGCCTTTTCGATTAAGAGTACAGCGCAAATTCAACTCCGAGTACAAAAATCTAGCGGGCATGAGCGTCGACCTTTTCGTTCGAACCATTTTGCTCAACCTTACCTTCTACTTGGCTACACGCTATGCTACGGGCTACGGAGAGGAAGTCATAGCCGCCCATACCATCGCCATCAATATTTGGTTGTTTTCCTCCTTTTTTATCGACGGATATGCCCATGCAGGAAATGCCTTGGCGGGAAGACTCTTGGGAGAGGAAAGACCCAAATTGCTATATCGAATGGGAAAGCGTATCAATCGCATTGCCATAATGATAGGATTTGGGCTGGCCGTGATTTACGGCATCGGCTACTTTCAAATCGGCACGTTCTTCTCCAACGATGCCGGGGTGTTGGCTCAATTCGAAGCCATCTTTTTCTTGGTCATCCTCACCCAGCCTATTAATGCTTCAGCCTTCGCCTTCGACGGAATTTACAAAGGCTTGGGAGAGATGAAATTGCTGCGAAACCTGCTGATCGTTTCCACACTTCTGGGCTTTGTGCCAGTGAGTGTCGGTTTTCACTACCTATCCCCGGGCTTGCTCGGCATATGGATTGCCTTCGTCGTTTGGATGGTTATCCGATCGGGGTGGTTGATTTTTGATTTTAGAAGAAGGTTTGGCACCGGTGGCTCGTAGCTCGCAGTTTGTAGCTCGTTGTTCGTATCTGGTAGCTAATTGCTAGTCATGAAATATCTTCACAATCCCGACGAAATGAGAGATCGCCCCGCCCAGTACGAATACATGCCAAATGGCGTGGTGAAAGGGAATTTTCTTGACCAAATAAAAGAATGCCCCGATGGTATAACACGCTCCGCCTGCGGCGATCCAAAAGAACTGTTCGTCGGGCAGATTTTCAGCAAAACTATCGGGAGCAAAAACGACCAGCCAGCCCATGGCCAAATAAATCAACGTAGAGACGAGTCTGAACTTACCCGTAAAGAAAACCTTAAAGACGGTTCCCGCGAAAGCGAGCCCCCAGAGAATCCACAGCATCAACTTAGCATCGGAAGGATCTGCATAGGCAAGCAAGAAAGGCGTGTATGTTCCCGCGATCAGATAGTAAATGCTGATGTGGTCCCAAATCTTCATGAGCATTCGGGGCTTTGTCTTCTTCTGAGCGTGATACAAAGTAGAAAAGCCAAAGACCATCAGAAAGCCAATGCCGTATACCACTCCTCCCGCCACATCGCCCGCGGTGGTTTCGGCTGATTCGGAAATGGCCACCACCAAAAAAGGCAATCCCACCAAACCGAATAAAAATCCCAAGAGGTGGGTGATGATGTTGGCTCGTTCGTGAGTTGGAGGGTAATCGGACATGGTGCAAAGGTGGAGAAAAGTCTTTAACCTTTGGTCAACTCCGACCCCGATTTCAGCACCTCATCCCCGTCGTCCTGTTCTATGAGGTAGGCAGGCTCATCGTCAGATGCTTTTCGCGTTACTTCTGAACCTTTGATCGTTTTAGAAACATCCGAGGTGTATTTATTTTTCACCTTACCCGTTCCGTGACCGCTACCCCACTCCCATTTTACTTTATCTCCTTCACTGAAATTTTTCATTGCTCCACTACCTTGTTCTCGCCCAAGTCAGGCTTCGAGTTCGTTACTTTTGCTTTGGCGTACTCAAATGCAGTTTTGAGAATACCCTTGTTGGTATCCCAAATCTCAGCTTGAATGACTTCAATTTTAATAAGAACAGCATTCTCCTTGGGGTTCTGTGCATCTTCAAACCAGACCTTTACACCTTCTGACCATAGTTCGTCAAATTTCTCTCCTCTTTCTTGCACCGCTGCAACGCCTGAAAGAGAGATGTAGAGACCGTCCTCGACGCTGACAAAATTCAAATTGACATGAGGATTCTGCTTAATCTCTGAAATTTTATAGGCATGCTTATCGGCAAAGAGCCAAATATCACCTTCGTAATATTTCTGCACCAAGTACATAGGTCTTGAGTGTAGGAAATCTTCAGAGGCGGTAGTTAGCATACCAACTCGTAAATCCTTTAAATAATCCCAAATTTCTGCGTGTTTTTTTTCTAAGCTCATAATATACTTTTAGACATATGGTGCATCATTTATGCCAATGATTTCCGGATTGCCAACTAAATTATTCAGTCCTACTCAAAAGAATAACTTCAGGAGTGGTCAGGGTCGGCTAAGCATTCAGAAAAATGATCCTGCAAGAACTAATTGAGAGACAGACTATCACTTTCTTCTCGGTACCCCATAGAGGCAAGACAGCGTTTGGCCTCATCGAAGACGGCATTGTCATTCATCGTAGGCATGCCATGAGTGACTTGACTAATGCAAGAACAAAGCTCTTCAGTAAGCTCGTTAAACTTTTCGCTGTCCCGGACCTCAAATGAGTCCACGGAGGTGCGAATAATCCCGGCGCAATTTGCCTTTCGCTTTGCTTCGGGCGCTTCATTCCATTCTCTCACATTCATTCGATACAGGCTCGAGTCCGGTTCAATTTCCTCTATTGATTCTACGGGGATAGGTTCCTCAAGCTCCAAGACCTTTGACTCATCCCCTGACGAATCACAAGAACAAAGCAGAAAAAGGACTCCAAGGAGAGACAAGCAAAAACCAAAGCTGCCAAGTGATGTACGGCAGGGCAAAAATTTCGGATGATAATTCATAATAAAGATATCTTGCGAACCATTGCCAAACTTCATACCGCAGGAGGAGTTGAACAAAAACGTCTTTTAATGTCTTAATTTTCAGCAAACCTTAAATCGAAACAGCATGTCTGACCAGCCCAAAGAGAGTGAAGAAGTATTGAAGGAGCAATATACCTCCAGCCTTATGGAATACCGCAGAAGTCAACCGGCATTATTTTTAAGTGCATTTACTGCGGGTTTAGAGATTGGGTTTACAATCGTGTTGATGGGGTTATTCTACACCACTTTTGTAGAAAAGTTGGACGAACATACGCTTCATCTCGTCATCTCACTTGGCTACCCTCTGGGGTTCATTTTCGTTGTTATTGGAAAAAGTCAACTCTTTACCGAGCAAACCTCCTTGGCTGTCATCCCCTTTCTCAAAGGTGTAGTTAGCTTTGGAGAGTTAATGAAGTTGTGGGTAGTTGTTCTAATCGGCAATTTGATCGGAGGTTCTTTATTTGCGCTTTTTATTACATGGATAGGACCTGAGCGCGAAATAATTAGCGAAGAAGCTTTCGTGAGTTTTGCCGAAGCCCTCACCAAAACATCGTGGTTTATAATTTTGGGCAGCGCCATATTGGCGGGATGGATGATGGGGCTACTGAGCTGGTTAATCACCACCGCTCAAGAGACGATCAGCCGAATCTTCATTATCGTTCTTGTGACGTTTGTGATTGGCTATGGAAAACTGCACCACTGCATAGTCGGGACAGTGGAACTCGTAGCGGGGCTTGTTCACGCGCCGGATCCGGACCTCGGCATATATGGACTTACTCTGCTATTCTCTATATTGGGAAATATTGTGGGTGGAGCATTTTTTGTAGCGGGATTGAAATACTCCATACACGAATTGTAAGAGCAAAGATGAACTTGCTTGAGATTGAGAAAACAGAATGCACTTATAAAATTGTGAGTCGAAAATACTTCATACCAATCTTAGCAGGTCTTAGTTTTCTATTTGGAACCGCCTTAATTCTTCTTCCGTTTATCCCACTCGGATGGTTTCTTTATGCCGTGACGGCCCTATTACTCATTCCTTATTTCGAACCATTTCAAAGAGGTTTTGAGTGGATGGCCAGGAGGGACACTACCGGATTTACCAAGAAAGCCTGTCGCTTCACGGCAAAGATCTATCGCTGGGCCCAAGACGAAAAAAATGCCGATCTTTTTGATGATATGGGAGACAAAGCTCCATCTCCAAAAGAGAAGAATAATCCAAAATAATTTTCAAAAAAAGCCGCTGCAGTATAACTGCAACGGCGCATTTAATTGGGTCTAAAAAATCCTATTGCTTATCGATAAAGCTCTTAATTTCATCTTTAGACTTTCCGGTCTTTTCTTGAATTCTTCCTAAAACTTCATCTTCCTTGCCTTCAGCATACGTAAGATCATCATCACTGAGGTCACCATACTGCTGCTTCAATTTTCCTTTTAGTTGATTCCAATTTCCTTTCATTTTATCTTCTGTAGATCCCATAATTTATTTTTTTTTGGTTCAACCTATATAGTTCACTAACCGTACCGGCGACATCTCATTTTTGAGGTTCGCTAAATTCCTATTCCTCCACACTTTACGATGATAGCAATCGAAACGCCAGCATGGCTCTTCAGTCAATTTTTCCCCAAAGTGTAGAAGGTCGCTCACAGAATAGAAGAGATACCCCCCTCTATAGTTGTGTGATTTTTGTAAGTTGAGTCAATCAAAATACCTTGATGGAAAAAGAACTATTTGCACCGTTAAGTCAGTTAAGACAACAGTTTATCGAAAAATTCCCCTCTATTTTTTGGGGACTGGTCAGCCTTACTCTTCTTATAATCATAGGCATTCTGCTGCGCAGGCTGGTGCAGAACCGTTTGAAAAGACGAATCGACGATATTCTGTTGGTCAATTTTATAGGGAGAGTTATCCTCATTTTTTTTGTAATTCTTGGGCTGATTTTCTTTCTGAATGCCATCGGTTTAGGCACTGCTGCCGGCAGCTTACTGGCTGGTGCAGGGGTGTCAGCCATCATTTTAGGCTTTGCATTTAAAGACATCGGTGAGAATTTCATTGCGGGCTTTTTTCTAGCTTTTTCGAGACCTTTCGGAGTGGGCGACTTCATCGAGGTGGAAGGAGTGAGAGGAACCGTCAGATCGATGAGTTTTCGTACCACGCATGTACGCACTTACGATGGGCAAGACATCTTTCTACCGAATGCCATGTTGATCAAAAATCCATTGTCGAATTATACTCGAGACGGGTTGCTGAGGTACAAATTCGTTTTGGGAATAGACTACGGAGACAACGTCGGACAAGCCATGAAAGTGGTCATTAGTGCACTGAAAAAAAAGATGGAACTAGAGCAAACTCCCGGGCTCGAACCTTTTGTCATGATTGAAGGTTTTGGGACGAGTACGGTGAATTTGGGGATTTACTATTGGATCAATTCGGTGACACAAACAAAAGGAATTATTGCGTTAAAAAATGAAGCTATGGCCGCCGGGCTCGAAGCACTCACAAAAGCCGGATTCAGCCTTCCGGCCGATATCGTCGAACTGAAAATTTACCAAGAGGGACAACCCATCCCATTGCGCATGACCGAATAAGAATTCTGCTCAGAGCATGAGGCGGGATGTAGAATTAGCGCGACAGGTTGTGCCTTTGTCTCACACCGTTGGAATAACCCGGGTTGTACGAGCTTGAAGAATCAGACCTATCTTACTATTTTTCAAACTTTTATAAACACAAGCCCTAATTTGCATTTTTATGGAATAATCTTGGCACTTGTAAGAGTAAATTATTAATTAAATCCTCTAGAAATCAATGAATAATATAGAAAACAAAAGAGTAGCCATTCTCGCCACTGATGGCTTTGAAGAATCAGAATTAACATCGCCGATGAAGGCTTTAAAAGAAAACGGTGCTACGGTACATGTTGTATCAACGGATTCGGGTAAAATAAAAAGCTGGAAAGACGGCAATTGGAATATGGAAATTGACGTGGATAAAACCGTAAGTGATGTAACGTCATCAGATTACGATGCATTGGTCATTCCCGGCGGAGTCATCAATCCCGACAAGATGAGAAGAAGCGAGAAAGCCGTGCAATTTGTGCGCTCCTTTTTCGAAGATCATAAACCCGTTGCATCCATCTGCCATGGACCACAAATGCTAATTGAGGCAGATGTCGTAAACGGTAGAAGAATGACTTCTTTTGGCTCCATTTCGACAGATCTAAAGAATGCCGGAGCAAATTGGGTAGATGAAGAAGTGGTAACGGATCAAGGTCTGGTTACCTCTCGATCTCCTGAAGATTTGGATGCATTCAACAAAAAAATGATTGAAGAAATCGCAGAAGGCAAACATGCCGAGCAAACCGTCTGATTCCAAAAGACAATTTGACTAACAAAGTCGGGCAATTCGTTGTCCGGCTTTTTTGTGTTAAAACATTTCAGAATTGATTATTCATTGTCATTTTTGAGCAATAAATTAAGTGGCTTGAGCATTTTGGAATGATCAAAAAGTATAACAATGACAGCCGTTAGCGGAACTGCCACTAACATTCCTATTACACCCCAATAGTGTCCCATAACTAATAAAGCGAGCACGGAAGCAAAAGGATTGACATTTACGCTATTGCCTAGTACGACCGGAGAGATAAAATTATTCTCGATAAATTGAATGATGATGTACAAGGCCATTACACCAAAGCCGTAGGCCAATGAATCTTTCGTTAAAAAGGCAAACGCAATGGGGATCAATGCACCCACAAATGTCCCGATGTAGGGTATGACCGTAAGCAAAGCCGAAAGGATGCCCAGCAAAAGAGCGTATGAAATGCCTATCGCCCATAAACCGCCTGTAGCGAGCGAGGCATTGATTAAGATAACGAGCCCCATACCGGAAAGGTAGCTCTGCACCATTTTCTTGGATTCCTTGGTAGCAAGAGTTAGTTCTCCCGATCCTTTTGAATCTACCCATTCCAAGAAATGAGAAATTTTCCTGCGATAAAACAGAATAAAAAACACGAAAATCGGGATCAATGTGAGAGTGGATAAAACGCCACCGGTCAATTTCAGAGCGTCTCCGAAAAAGGAGCCCAGCAAGCCCAAATCGTCAGGGAGAATTTTTTCAATATCTTCTATTTCGCGCAGCCTGGGGGGTTGAAAACTTGGGGGTAAGTGATCCACTACTCGGTTTAGTTTAGAAAAGAAAGTTTGTTCGATATTGCCAAAGGAGGAACCCAAATCTCTGAGTTGAATAACACCGACAAAACCGACACCTAGAATCAGAAGAGCAATGACGACCACTAAAGTCAAGCCACTGAACAGTCGATTGAAGCCGATTTTTTCCAATCCATTGGCCAGAGGAAGAATTACCAAAGATAAAATGATGGAAAGCACCAATGGGGCAATGACGGGCTGTAGAATACTTCCGAGATATACCAGTAACCCTAAAAGTGCGACAATGTATACGGCTCTTGCTAGTTTTATATTTCTCTTATCTCTTTCCATAAAAAAAACCCGCAAAATGACGCTGAACGATCACCTCACAGGTTAAGTTTCAATTGTTTTATCTCTCTTCTACTTAAATATCTTCTTCAAAATTTTCAACCCATATTTCGAGGCCTCGGCTGTA
>DATFKV010000129.1:0-11865 GCA_035268465.1 Cryomorphaceae bacterium
ACGGAGAAAAGAGTTGAAGTATTTTTTTGGATTCCAAAACGGAAGGCCGCGAAAGTATGGCACTCATGAGGGGCAGCCCCGTCGCGTAGGACAGCCCCATTGAAAGCGTTTCTGACTTTAAGCTCCCGTTTAAGTTTGTAGGAGTAATATACTTGTGGTAGAAGGGTAATGGAACGATGGCTTGATAATCGTCAAAGTCCACGGCTTTAGAAAGCGATTCCATCGTTTCACCCCGATCAAAATCTCTGAGCACGTTTGAGTTTTGAGAAATGACTTTTTTCAAATGCCGATGGTAGCCGGCACTTTCTGCCAATATGAAAACCGATCCAACAAGGATCAGGAAAAAAGCCGGTTTTCGCGGAATAACCCTGAAAGTGTAAACGATACTCAATACCGTGACCACGTAAAAGAACGCCCAGCCAAACCTGCCTAACCCGATAAACTGCTTGAGCATATTGGGAAGAAAGGATTCAGGGACGTAGCTCAACGGGATAGCCATTGAGAAGAGCAAAAGAAATAAGGATGAAAAAATCATCAACCATTCACTACGTGAAAATGGTTCGGCAATCTGCCGCCAGCGACCCTGAAAGACTTTAATCATAGTGACTACCAAAAATCCGATCAGGACAAGGTTTACTGGCAAACCAATATACGTTCCTACTTTGCTCCAGGTCAACTTAGCTTGTGGAGTCAAATCAAAAATCAACTCGTAGAAAGGTTTGGTAAAGGAATAATTGGGAAAGAAAACCGTTTGTAGCGACGCCTTATGCTCGGCCAGAAAAGGCATCTCCAGCCTACCCTCGCGATGGTCGGTAAGTTGCAGCACTGTATAAACGATTATCAGCGGCAAGACCACTTGTATAGCCAATTCCAGAAGTGTCCTCTTTCGTCGGTTCCTTTCGCTGAAAAGCGATAAAACGAGAATTCCCGCATTGAATCCTACTACAATCAAGCCCAAATAGCTGTGGGTATAAAACCACAAAAGTGCGTTAAGTAAGATGATCAAAGAATAGGTCCAAAGTTTAGACGAGCATCGTGCACGAATAATCAAGTACCACGAAATAGGGAAAAAGCAAGCATAGGTCAAGGCATAATGGCCGTATTCCCACAGCAGCATTTGAGACGAGAAAAAACCAATGGCCAGAGCCCCGAGAATCGAAAGGATTTTTGGAACACGGAATGCATCGAGGATCAAGTACAGAAAGGTGGCAGTCAAAACAACCGAAGCCATCATGAGGCCATTCAATATGCCCGCAGAGTAGCCGGATATATCCACCACATGATTCGAAACAAATTTCAAAACGGTGGACAATGCCGGGTGCAAATCAACCATGAGCAATGTCTCTCCATATGGGTAGTTCATGCCTTCAAAAGTGAGGTATGTACTATCGTGCCGTATGTGGTACATAAAGTTGAAGTAATTCTTCAGGCCATCTCCTTCGATGGAGAACATCACATCGTTGAGTCCGAAAAAAACTTCAGGGTAGAGTAATGCAATGCCGACCGTTGCTAAGAAAACTACTAGGCTAATGGAGTGTCTCTGCTTCATTTGGATCTACTATCTCGGGGATATAATTCGATTAGACCTTTTCCATGGCAAAATAGGCATTCGGATGTGAACCAAAAGCACGTAGTCAACAATTACGACTCCTAACCCGTTGAAATATAAAACCAAATTAAATGAAAAGTATTTTAAATAAACTCACATACGGACATTACATACTCACAGCACTGAAATCAGGAAAGGAATTGGAAACCCGTGATCGTGATTATATCGCCGCAGGAACCGTCAACTGGGCCGGTCAAGTTTCCTTCAAACCACCAATGGTTGCAGTATCCGTCGGCCAAAAAAGTGACCTAAATGAAACGATAAACTACAGTGGACGCTTTACCTTGCACATCTTAGGCGAGCAGAATCGCGACATGATCGAGGCGTTTGGCTCTAAATCAGAGATAGAAGACGGGACTATAAACGGTTATGCTTTCTCGAAAAAGGGGGGGCAAGTCATTCTGGATAACACGATCGGATATGTGGAGTGCGTGGTGAAAGAATACCTTCACTTAGGTGATCATTTTGTTTATTTCGGAGAAGTTGTGGCGCAAAAAAGTGCTAACGATGTCGGTGCCGTGATTTGCACCAAAGAACATCCGGTGGAATATCGAGAAGAAATAGCGGATGCTTAGGCTTGTCGTCTTTAAAAAAAACGGAAGCCTCGATAATATTCGGGGCTTTGCTTTTTTAACAAATTTCAGGATGTGTCGAAAGATTAAGTGTCGAAATGACAAATTCCCCGATTCCATTGGCATTAGGAGTTGAGGAAAATAGCTCAAACATATGATACCCTATGAGCTTGTATTTATTCAGCTTAATACTAGCTCTTTATGTAAAAATAATACTATCTTTCGTGTCCTTTTCAGCTTTAACCACTGAATTGGTAACCAATCAGCTTCATCAATCATTACTATGAAGATGCGAGACCCCGTTTTATAAGAGCGGGGTTTTGTTTTGGTCTATCTTTACTTTCCTTTTGAAGGTGTAAATTCCACCCTTCCCGAAAAGGGCATTGGATTATACGACTCAATAAATTACATATTCGTTCGTCAGAGCCTTTCAGCTTTTTGTGGCCCTCTTTTATCTTGATCTTTTAGAGTCTTGTAGTAATCAAACTCCCCCTTGGAGTCTGTAACTTCAAAGGCTCTGACATTCTCCTGTTCATCCAACCATTCAATCTTGACATAGCGTGTGGCATCGTTTTCTAATTCGTGTTGAACACATTGATCAAAGTCAGGCCCGGTGCAAACTTTCACAGTTCTGACTGAATCAGGGAACCGAATCCTCACATTTGAGTTTGGAACGAAGGAATATTTCAAACTATCGTTGACTGTAAAGGATGCAGATGCTTCCAATTCTTTCTTCTTTCTGCGATAGACCACCAAGTCTCTCACGGGATCTTCTACCTTATTCGCGTTCATGCCGTATTGTGGATGTATAGGCGCACCTCCCTTGGGTTCGATGGTATACCTGATTTTCTTCTTCTTCGCCTTAGAGAGTTGCGCGGCTGCGTATATGCCTCCGCCTATGGCACCCCCGACTATACCGGCGGTCGTAGCACCGTCGGTCTCGATAATATCGTATCCATAAAAAACGAGTTCGTCTTGTTCAATCACAATCGGAAAGAACTCGACCTGATGCCAAATGTAAACAGTGGATCCATCAGAAAAACCCCAGACTTTCTTGACTTTTTTACCCGATGATGCATACCTCGGGTTCACCTCAAAAGTTCGCGACCAAGGGGAGTTCTCTCGCGGTATCTTCCCGAGATTAATTGCATCAATTGTGGACGGACTATTGGCGAGGAAGTCTTGGTAAAAGTTATACGAACCTAGTTTTAAAGTACCGGATTTGATTGCCTCAAAAATGGCATTTTTTGCTTGTGGTTCTTGAGCTGCCGCAGTTAATAGGGCGAAGCAAAGTAGTATTGATAGGGAGTGTTTCATAGCTGACTTGTGTATAATTCAGGCACGAATTTAAACAAGAAATAAATGAGTTAGCCTTCTGTAGTAGATTGACAACCGGCATTTAACCTTTCATCCTCTCGTTGTACTCTTTGGTTTTCCCTCGTGGAATGGACAAACTCTCCCACTCCTCCTCTTTCAACATTTTTCCAATCAGAACCATTTGACCCACGTGGTAGGCGTAGTGGCATAGTTGCCGATTGGTAGCCGCAATAACGCTGTGCTCCTCGCCTCTTATTACCACAGTATTTTCCAGCTGTGGTTCCCTCAATTTTTCCAGAGCATCGAAAACCAAATTCCAACCCTCTGTCCAAAGTTGATAAATCTCTTCTCGGTTTTTTAAGGAGTCTTCGAATTCGCCATCGCGCTCGCGCCACTCTTTTTCGCCATCTGTGGTCATAAAATCCGTCCACCGCGACATCATGTTCCCATGAAGGTGTTTTACCGTTACTGCTATTGAATTGACTTCCTTGCCGGGTTGATAAAAAAGATCTTTGTCGCTAAGCTGCTCCATGGTTTTGCGCCCTAAGGTTTCGTAGCGCTGAAACTCCTTAAATGCAGAAGAGAGATATGTTCCCATATTGTTCGATTTTTCTAAAGCTACTCATTCTATCCAAAAATGATTCTCTGAATAGTCCTCAAAGTGTATTCAGATGAGTACTTCAGCAGAGGCCAGATGTGAAGAGGATCGAAAGGCGATTCTATCAAGAGCCCGACTTAACTTGGCGGAAGGAGAACCGCGGCCCTGACTTTAAGAATACAATGCATTTGCCATCGGACAAATATCATCTCAGCTCGAATCCTCAATCCGGAAAGAGTTTGAGTTGATCGAAACCGTGGCAAAAGGCAATCGCGCGAATGGTAAGCGCCATCCCCATAGTGGATCTATCGTAGATGTGGATGAATCAATAAATTGGACATTGAACTCGTGGGGGCGGGCCATAAGGATGACACCAAGAAACTGATTCGGTAATCCCTGTCTTTCCTTTAGTTCCGACCGCCGGTGCATGTTCGGTTACGACCTAAAAACTAATACATCAAACTGAAATACAGATCATAAGCACCGACGCCGTGACGTGATTCAACACAATGTGTAATGGCTTTCACATCGGTGACGATTTGTTTGGTCGACAACTTCTCCATTGACTTAACCTTTTAGTGAAACAGATCTCGTAAATAGATGATTTTCAGCGCCTATGATCTTCAACCTCGGAAGACTCGAATCAGAGGCAAGATGAGGCATGTGTATTGAACAACTAGTACTGTTAAGTTAAGTGGGATTTTTTTAGAAATCTCTTTGAATTTTAAAACATAGAATATGCAGGAAACACAAGATATAGTACACGATTTGAACGATTTACTAACGCGAAATTATGACGCTGAAAAGGGGTATTTAAAAGCTGCCGAAAAAGTGGATAATGAAGGGCTCAAAGGCTACATGAAATCCAGAGCAGAAAGTCGCTACAATTTTGGACACGAATTAAAAGACATCATACGTGGTTTAGGCGGCAAAGTACATAAAGGAACAAGCTTTGAAGGGGATGCTCACAGAATGTGGATGAACTTAAAAGATACTCTTACTTCCGGAGATAAAGCCATTTACCAAGAATGCATTCGTGGTGAAGAAAGCTTCATCGATACTTATAGAGAAATGCTAAAAGACGATAGCCTCCCGGAATCTTTGCGAGCATTACTTTCCAGACAACTGAATGATGCCAGCATAGCAGTGACGGACCTGCGTGAGATGGAAGAAATCATTGAAAATAATTAATTAACAGAACAACGCCGAGAGCCGCACTTAAATTTGAGTGCGGCTTTTTTTTTGACCAAAACATAGAACAGAAGTAGATGTGACCCTGTCATTCACTAAAGATCGCCCGCCTTTTTGCAACTCGGAATAATCCTATAATGAGAAATCCAAAAAATTAAAAAAAGCCTCACTACCTTTCTGCCCTACTCTGTCAACTATGGAAGAAGATTCAGAAAGTGTGAAGGTTCTTATCGCCAGGCTTGATGTGCTGATCAAAAAACAAGCTGATTTCTTTAAGGAAGTAGAAATCTTGAAGAGCGAGATCGACCAACTTAGGTATGGCTCTGAAAGAAAGACATCAGAGCAGCCAAAGCAAGTGGTCTCGCATGAACCCGAGGTGGTATCTGAACCTCGACAACACAAAGAAACAACCGCGGAAAGAGAGCTCACTGAGCGACGAAAATTCGCAGAAGTAAGGTCAAAACGCCCAAGCAGAAAAGGACCGAAATCGAAGTCTGATCTTGAGAAATTTATTGGAGAAAACCTCATCAGTAAAATCGGTATTGCGATAACAATAATTGGTGTGGCCATCGGTGCCAAATATTCCATCGAACATGACTTAATTAATCCGCTTACGCGCATCATCTTGGGTTATATAGCTGGGCTTGGTCTTTTGGGATTCGGAATTAAATTAAAGAAGAATTACACAAATTACAGTGCCGTCTTGGTGAGTGGAGCAATTGCCATTATGTATTTTATCACCTTTGCTGCCTACGACTTCTATTTCCTGATTCCTCAGTTACCGGCATTTGCGCTAATGGTGATCTTCACCGCATTCGGAGTCGTGGCAGCTATTAGCTACAATCAGCAAGTCATTGCTCATATCGGTTTGGTAGGGGCATACTCCGTTCCATTTTTACTCAGCGACGGCTCCGGAAAGGTTGCTACGCTTTATGCATACATGGCGATCATCAATATTGGAATTCTCGCCATCTCATTTCAGCGCTACTGGAAAGCGATGTACTACTCAGCTTTCGGCCTGAGCTGGCTCATCTATTTAGGTTGGTTTGTGACTGACTACAGTAACGCCGACTACTTCCAAGTGGCCCTAATTTTTGCCACCGTCTTTTTCCTGATCTTCTATGCTACATTTTTGGCCTATAAGCTTCTCCGAAAAGAGGAATTCAAGTCCACTGACGTCGCTCTGCTCTTGATCAACTCTTTTATTTTTTACGGATTGGGTTATGCCATATTATCGGATAACGAAACGGGGAAACACCTCCTTGGAGCCTTCACATTGGCTAACGCCGTCTTTCATTTTGGGGTGGCCATACTCATCTATCGCCAAAAAAATATAGATCAGAAACTTTCAAACTTCATTACCGGGCTGGTACTCGTATTCATCACTATCGCAATTCCCGTACAGTTAGATGGTGGCTGGGTGACCCTGCTTTGGACCGGTCAAGCCACCCTCCTGTTTTGGCTGGGGCGAACGAAGAAAACCCCATTCTATGAGCGTCTCTCGTACCCTTTGATGGCATTGGCTTTTGTAAGCTTAAACCACGATTGGGCTACTTCCTATCACAATTATTATGGGGCCTCGGACCACCTGTCCGTCACACCTGTCTTCAACGTTCATTTCCTCACATCCTTGCTATTTATCGCCGCATTTAGCTTTATCAACTTCGTAAAGCTTCAAACGGTTTCCGGCGACATTCCATACAAAAGAAACCTGCAAAATTTCATTTCATTCGCCATTCCTGCGGCACTGCTTTATGCCATGTACTTTAGTATCTATTTGGAGATTTCAAATTATTGGACCCAGCTATTTATAGACTCTCAGATAGAACTCAACGAAGCGCCATCCGAATATGGTTACCGCGCGTCAAATTCGGACCTATTGAAATTTAAATCCATCTGGATCATTAATTACACCATGCTCTTTCTTACTGCTTTGGCTTTTGCCAATTTCAAAAAAATAAAAAGTCAAGTCTTGGGAGTAGCGAATATGATTTTCATCGCCTTCGCCATGTTTTATTTTTTAACCTCCGGTTTATATGTGCTGAGTGAATTGAGAGAAAATTACCTCGCACAGCATCTATCAGAGTATTATAACATTGGCATATATCACATTGCAATCAGGTACATTTCAATTGCCTTTTTTGCATTGATGATGTTTACCGGATACAAATACTTGAAGCAAAATTTCATGAAATTCGATCTGAGAACAGTTTTTAATATTCTGCTCCATGCGAGTGTTTTATGGATACTGAGCAGTGAACTAATCCACCTTCTAGAAATGGCCGGTAGTTCCAATTCTTACAAGCTAGGCCTTACCATTCTTTGGGGTATCTATGCGTTATTTATGATTTCGCTGGGAATTTCACGATCTCGGAAATACCTGCGAATCGCTGCATTTGTCGTTCTTGGCATCACCCTTGTCAAGCTTTTCTTTTACGACATCTCCAATCTCGACACCATTGCCAAAACTATTGTATTCGTTTCAATAGGCATCTTGCTATTGATCATCTCATTCTTGTACAATAAGTACAAGCAAATCATATCAAATGAGCCCAAAGAATAGCCTCCTGATTTTAGGACTGCTAGTCATCACGGATGCTTCAGCTCAAATGAAGCAATACGACTATGCAAAGTCATTAAGCGGTATTACCGATCAGTGGCATCAAATTGTGCTCGATGAAGACATCATCGGCGCGACTTCTCAAAAATTAAATGACCTGAGAGTTTATGGCATCACCTCCACAGGTGATACGGTGGAGGCTCCTTACATCTTGCAAGTCCTCTCAGATCAGGTAGAACGATCTGATGTGAACTTCACTCAGATCAACTCATCATCCATTGGGGACACTCATTATTTCACATTTGAAGTTCCATCCTTGAAGCCAATTGATGAGATAGACCTGAAATTTGATCAAAGTAATTTTGACTGGCACGTAGCATTGGAAGGAAGTCAAAATCAGGAAGAGTGGTTTACCGTATTGGCAGATTATAGAATCTTGTCCATCGAAAATAAGCTTACCGACTATGATTTCACCAAACTGAAATTTCCCTCTTCAAAGTACCAATATTTTCGGCTCAAGTTGGAATCATCTGAAAAACCTAAACTTCGGTCCGCCCGGATCAATTCAGTTGATCTTACTAAAGGCGAGCTCGAAGAGTACGAAATCGATCAGATTGAAACCAATAATTTCAAAAAGAGAAAGCAAACAGAAATTGATATCAGATTTGAAAAACCGGTGAGGTTGAGTATGGTTGAACTAAATGTCGCCGATCGTTTCGATTACTATCGCCCCATTCAAATCAAACTCTTGAGCGATAGCTCAAAAACGGAGAAGGGATGGGTTTATACCTACCGCCAATTGACGGAAGGGATTCTTAACTCGATGGAATCCAATGTTTTTAATTTTCCTTCGACTAAAGTCAAAGAATTGAAAATCCTAATCGAAAATCAAGACAATGAACCGTTGAATGTAGAAGGTATTGAAGCCCGAGGTTTTATTCACCGCTTGGTAGCTAGATTTAGCGTGGACGCAGACTATTATTTAGCCTACGGAAATGAAAATGCCGAAAAGCCAAAATATGACATCCTGCTTTTCAAGAACAATATTCCCTTGAGTATGAAACACCTTGCTCTTGGAAGCGAAGAGCGACTCTATGAGATAGAAAGAGATAATCCGGAACCGCTGATTACCGCCAATCTTTGGCTATGGCTCATACTATTGCCGGGGATAGCCGTTATCGTGTGGTTCTCTCTGAAAATGCTAAAACAGAAAGGATAAACTTGCGGCAGTGGTAAGGTCCGGTGAACCAATTATTTGCTGCAATGGCTGAAATAAATCTTGCCTGAGGCAATACAAAAGCAGAACTAAGCAAGGATTGAAGCGGGTAGTTTTAAACTTTGTGAAGTTTATGATTTATCCGCCTTTTTTTAAGCAAAGCAGTTGATTCATCCGTATATTTGGATCAAGCCATTTAACCACAGCCACCACATGACTCGAACGCTTTTTCTGCTCATTTTCATGATTGCCGCAAGCCTTTCTTCTTTTGGTCAGGTGGCAGACCAAAATCAGCAAACTGAGAACGGCTTTGAGCAGCAGGAAAACAATAATCTCAGCAATTCATCTTCAAAAGAAGATCTTATTCACCCCAATCCTTCAGAAGGTGTTTTTTACCTTAAAACAATCAAAGAAGGAGATGACATCAGTGTATTTGATGGTACGGGAAGAATGGTTTTCAATACTATCGGTGAGGAACCCAAGATGAAAATTGACGTTACCCACTTGGAGAAAGGCATCTATTCGGTAATCGTTCGAGATCAGGACAAAAAGCTGAAGATCAATCAAAAGATAATGATCAAGTAGACCTGTCAAATGGTTTTTCTCAAAACATAATGAATCTGCTTTGAAACTTTTTCGAGTAAAAGACCCCTCGCTTCATTCAAAAATGACTTTGAATCACTCCTTTCTGATCTTTCTTTTGTCAGCCTGTTTAATCACATCTTGCGAAAACCGAGGTGTACGGGTTGATGATGTCAAATCTGTAGAGCCAAATTTTCAACCTGTTTCTGAAGCAGCACCGCAGGAGACAAGCCATAGCTCCGAGGAGATTCTATTTTACGGCGTATTTTTCGAATCGCATTTCAATGAGGACACCGTATTTTACCCGAACGGTAAAATCACACTCATCCAAGGAGACGGTAGTATTCAAGAGATTGAAATCGATGATCACGGCAACTATGTCGTGCCATTGAGTTTAGAGAATCATTGTGAAATCCATTTTGAAGCGCCGACTTACTACTCCAAATTTTTAAGCATTGACACGCGCGGAATACCCGATTCCATATTTGGCGCCGGAATTATAATGCCGACGGATATGAGCTTGCATCAAAACGAAAATGAATTGGTCGCCGATATACTCATGCAAAATCCCATCGGAAAAGCTTTCATGAACACCACCATCGGCGATTTCGGTTGGGACTTGGATTATACCGATTCATTGAAAAAAGTAATCGAACATTTGGAAGGCGAGGCCCCTCTCCTTTAGGAAAAAACAATTTTTCTCGTCTTGATATTCCGGCGTCTAAATGACGAGAGCAATCTCACATTTGAAACAATTGCACCGCGAGACATGAAAACACGATGCTTTGACTATCAAGGCGGGAGGAACTAAAACCGAGACGAAGTGGCATCAATCTTGGGACACAGAGGGAACTCGAGAGACATCAGAGCAGTCCTCTCCTATCAATCTGATAATCAGAAAAAAATAATTTGACCAAAAAGTAGTATGCGATTTAATTTGTACTACCTTTGGGGTCAATAACTAATATTTATCATGAATAAAGGAACAGTAAAGTTCTTCAACGAAACCAAGGGATTTGGATTTATCATTGAAGACGACAGTAAAAAAGAGCACTTCGTGCACGTATCAGGTTTGATCGATGAGGTCAGAGAAGGTGACGAAGTTGAATTTGACCTCAAAGAGGGCAAAAAAGGTTTGAATGCAGTCAACGTAAAAGTTGTTTAAGTCATAAATATCCTTTTAGTACAAAGCCCGTCTCGAAATCGAGACGGGCTTTTTTTATATTCAAGATTTTAGAAAGTTAATAGCAGCCGCATCGTCACCACCCGCTAACACTACCCACTCCCAACAAGCTCGATTTGCGGAACCACAATTGACCACTCAACTTTTTTTTGACCAATCGTGCATTTGAAAAAAAATTAACCTACATTTCAGGAGCTTTAAATCAGTGACGATGATTGAGAAAGATTTTTCTTCAGACGATGTTTTTTTAGGTATGACCGAGGTGGAAAGGGCTTTTTATGCCAAGTTCAAGCTAGGCCAGCACAGCCGTGAAAAGCGAAAAGAACTACTTTCTGCCCTCGAATCTTCAGGTTTGAATAGGCAAAAAATTGAAGAAATCACCTCAGAGCATAGCTTTAAGAGTTCCCATCCCGACGATGCTTGTAATCGATGTGGTAGCTTTAAAGTTTACTTGCACAAATCTGAAGGGACGCATACAGCTCCGCATTGCTTGGTTTGCGGTTATATCGACAACAACGGAAAGAGATCACGGGTAAAGTTTCTAAATTTCCTATTCTGTCGCTAAAAATTCCACTACCCTCTCCACCAGCCCTTCACTCAGTGGTTGTGAAGAATCGCTGTAAACGGCAATATTTGCCATTCTGCCCTCCGGAGCATCTTTGAGCACATGATTCATTCCTTCTACAATCAAAAGCTCAGCATTAACCGCAGCTTGGTGCAATTGCTCTGCATCACTCACCGCGACTTGAATATCCGTAGTGCCATTCACAATCAAAACAGGTATTTCAAGATCAGAAAAGATTTCTTTCGGATTATAGGCGAACCAAGAAATCAGGAAAGGTTGACTGCTCCTTCTGAATAAAGAATTCAACGGAGGCCCCGGGACCGCGACTTCAAAACCTGCCTTCAGAGAGTCCAGTTTTGGAATAGCAGCCATGGCCATTAATGGCGATTGAGCTTCCAGCTGAGCTCGAATGATTTCATTTGCAGGACTGCAAACGCCCGCAAGGGAAACGAACTTTTGTACGGCACTGTCT
>DATFKV010000130.1:0-3764 GCA_035268465.1 Cryomorphaceae bacterium
TTCGTGTTCGATGATCAATCGCTTTCCGGGATTATCTACATCGTAAGTAAAGTTGCTCGAGCCAAAGGCGGGATAGTCGGTTTTGAGTTGGTTGATGGCCGCAAATACCTTGTAGAGTCTCTGTCTGGCGGGTTCGAAGTAGTAATCCCACCTTACGGGTTTATTGCTCGTGCGGCAACTCGGGTCGATTAAGTCATCGTTGCAATAGTTGATGCTAAAATCGTAGCCCAGCTCGTCAAATTGCCAGAACATCTTTGGCCCTAGCAGGGGAATGTTGAAGGCGTGAATGGCTTCCTGACGCGCCAATGCCGTTTCCAAATCTTTCGGATCGTGGTTGGGGTTAAAAGAGTTTCCGTTCTGTAAATTCTCGTACATCACTCGCTCTTCATCGTGGCTCACGGCGTAGCTCACCAGGTTGGGAAAGTTCCAACCACGGTTTTGGTAGCTGGCAAATGACAAGTCTTGACCGAAAGGAAAACCGAGGGAAGCCTGCTTGAATTGCTCGTGCATGGTTCCCCATAGCATAAAGCCGATATTGGCCAGAGCCGTTTCCTCGGGGTTGTCACCCAAATGCTCTAAAATCAGGTAAACCTGATCATCCACTTCGTGAATATCATTTCGAATTCTGATCCAATTGTCCACCCGACTTTGGTCGTATTGGTTCCAAGCACCGACATTTCCCAGCGTGTTATTTTGGGTAAATCCTTTGCTCAGGTCAAAGCGGTATCCGTCGATGTGAAACTCTTCGATCCAGTATTGCAATACGCGCTTGACAAACTCCTGTGTGTAAGGTGAGTCATGGTTGTAATCATAGCCCACGCTAAAAGGGTGGGTAGCAAGGGTGTTGAACCAAGGATTCTCGGGAGTCGGAGGTCCCGCCGCTCCGTTTTCCGAATACATTCTCACCTGCGGGTTCTGGCCGAATGAGTGATTCAAAACCACATCGATGATGACTGCGATATCACGGTCGTGGCAAGCGTCGATCAGCATCTTCAAATCCTCTTCGGTACCATAGTACTTGTCTACCGCAAAGAAGAAAGACGAGTTGTACCCCCAACTTTCATTGCCTTCAAATTCGTTGACGGGCATGAGTTCGATGGCGTTTATGCCCAATCTGTCGAGGTAGTCCAGCGTGTCGATGATGGCTTGGAAGGTACCTTCCTCCGTGAAGTCGCGCACCAAGAGTTCGTAGATGATGAGGCGATCGAGTGGTGGACGAACGAAATTGTCATCCTGCCACTGGTATACTTCCTGATTGGTTTGGAGAACGGAGACGATGTTGGTCGTTTCGCCTTGCGGGTAGTCAATCAAGTTCGGGTAGCGGTTATCGCCGATGAACTGGTCGTTGAAAGGATCGAGAATCTTTTTGGCGTAGACATCGGCTACTCTCAGGTCTTCATCGTCGATACTGTATTGAAAACGGTATTCTTCTCCGGGAGTCAAGCCATCGATTTGCACCCACCAGCGGTCTCCCGAAGTCGTCTTGTTGCAAAAGTATTCGGGCTGCCGCTCCCAGTCGTTAAAATCGCCGATCACGTACACGTAATCTTTGAAGGGAGCCACCAGTTGAAGAATCACGGAAGTGTCGGAAATGTAGTTGATCCCGTCGGTTACACCCGCAGGTGGATCCACGATTTCGGGCAGACCTTCAACGATGTTGACGAAGATATCCGAGCCCGATTCCGTGCGACCTACGATAGTTCCGTCCGTATTCCGAAACACGAAAGCCAATTGCTCGACATCAGCGGAAGCGGCCACATCGTAGAAACCGGAGATGGTGATGGTCTTGGTCCAGGTATTCGGTCCCGTTTGGGTCATGGCGACATTGGCATCAGCCGTACCCCAATTTCCTTGTGTGTTTTGCCAACCTGGTTCACCGTTTATGATCAGGCCTGTGTGCATGTAGATCGGCGCTACCCCCTCCAAGGCGGCATTTCCTTCCGAGGCATTGTAAGCAATGGTAATGGGTTCATCCAAAGATGGAAAGGCAGGGGAGATGGTAACCTGAGCGAATGAAAGTGTAGCTACGAAGAGCAGAAAAACGGTGCAGATATGTTTCATTGGAAATGAGGTCTGAATGATCAAAATTAATAGTGTCAAAAATACACTCTAAAGATGAGATATTCAAAATGACCTAATTAATGAACTTACATCTCCTTTTTCTCTTGTCTGCCGGAAGAAACGTTGCTTTAATAGACTCTACCTCCGGCCATTTCGGGATTTATTGATCTTAAAGACTATTTCGGAAAATGCTTGTAAATATCTTTTCTGTGAAGACAGCGGATTAAAGTCAGTCGGTCTTCCAATATTTCCAGACCAAGGCGATATTCCCCAATTCTTATTCGGTAAAGGTGCTTTTCTCCTTTCAACTTTTTAATGTCGGAAATCTCTTTTGGTGAATCTAACCCTGTTAATGTCTCAATGAGTTCTGCAACTTTTTTATTCAAACTTGAATTTTTCAACTTCTTCAAGTCCTTTTTAAAAGATTTGTCAATCTCAACTTTCATCGTTGAGTTCTTTCAAGAAATCATTCGTGTTAATTATTTCACCGGTTCTACCTTTTTTAATGGCTGCGGCCAGAGCAATATCTTCAGCGGCTTGTTCGGATAGAACAGAAACTTCTACTCCCAATTTTTGAGCAAGAAGTATGATTAGATTCAGATTTTCTTTAGATTTTCCTTTTAATACGATGGTACCCATTCCAATGCCTTTTTTCAAAGATAAGAATAAGCCGTTGAAGAATTTTCACTTTACATTGTTTGGCCGAACTTTTTGTAAACGAGTCCAAAGATTTTCAAGGAGCAATAATTTTTAATAGGATACCTTTGGCGTAAACTGTTTTCAAAATGAAATTATTTTCCCTCTTAGTTTCCAATCTTCTCTTTCTCTTTTGCTTTTCGCAAGACTTATCCAACTCCCTCCTATGGAAAGTAGAGAAAGAAGGCATCGAACCTTCCTACATTTTCGGAACCATACACGTGCTGCCTCAGTCGGAGTTTGAGTTGGAAGAGAAAGTGAAGACGGCGATGGACGCCAGCGAAGAATTGGTCTTGGAGATTGACATGACCGATCCAGCCTTGCAGACCAAGATGTTTCAAACCATGGCCATGCAGGACGGAATGACGCTGGACAAACTATTGACGGAAGAAGAATATGAGAAGCTGTCAGAAAAACTGAAGTCCATACCGGGAGCGCCACCCATTGCGATGGTCAACGGATTCAAACCCTTTATGGTAGCCACCATGATGCTCAGCGAGTACGTGGGGAGTCAGCCTGCCAGTTTTGAGATGACCTTAATTTCGATGGCATCGAAACGCGAGATGCCGATTTCGGGATTGGAAACCATCGAATCTCAAATGGCCATTTTTGACAGCATTCCTTACGAAGATCAAGCAGATGACCTCATGGATATGGTGGAAGAGGGCGATGAGATGAAAGCGCTCTTTTCGGATATGATTGCGCAGTATAAGGCCGAGGAGATCAATGCACTTTACGAAACCACTGAAGAATACACGGACAGCGACGATGAGATGCGGTTTTTGCTTCACACGCGAAATGCCAATTGGGCCGAAGCGCTGAATGATAAGCTGGGGGAGAAGACCCTATTTATTGCGGTCGGTGCGGCTCACCTCGGTGGTGAGGAAGGTGTGATTAACTTATTGAAGGAGCAGGGATACCAATTGACTCCCCTGATGGATTGAATCTGACTGGTCTCCGTCACTTGCATTTATTCACGGAAACAGTATTTTAGCCGAAAACATTAA